>JAEOSA010000271.1 GCA_016840595.1 Candidatus Hermodarchaeota archaeon
CCAATACCAATTATTATGGGAGGGCAAGCTTTCGCTCCTGTTTCAATAACCGCGTCAATCACAAACTGTTTCATTCCCTTCAAACCTTGACCTGGGGTGAGCATTCTCAACTGACAAACATTTTCCGATCCCCCACCTTTAGGGAAGGCAGTTATTTGCAGGTCCTTCCCTTTTACAATCTTCCAATTAATCCAAGGAATATATCGACCGGTATTGTCACCAGGATTTTTGTGAAACAACGGATCTACGGTGTTGGGTCTCAATGGGATTTCTTGGGTTCCTCTTCTGACGGCATTTTCGAGTATTTGAGGAATTTCACTAATCAGTGGAAATTTTGATCCGACCGTCAAATAGAAAATCTGGATTCCGGTATCTTGGCACATTGGAATTGAACGTTGACGAGCAAGTTTGATGTTTTCAATTATCGCTTCAAGTTGCCTCTTCGCCGTGGAGTTACTTTCTAACTTCAATGCTTGTTCTAAACCGTTTACTACATCCTTAGGTAAATCAGTAACAGCCAGGCGTAATAACGTAACAAAAACATCCTCTAGCTCAGAAGCGCGCATTTCATAAATCTCCTATCTGAGATAATTCGAAATGCTGACCTATGTACCTATCTTTTTGGGTTGTGCAAGATTCGAGCCTAGCAAAATGCTTCGTAACATCTCTTGTAAAACTTCAATGACGAACGTTCCTTGTGTAGCAACTGTTTCAAAGACTAGAGAGGTCCCATTCAGCTCCAGGGCATTTATAAAATCAAACTGACTGATAGCCGGCCATAGATCACGTTTATTCAAAGCGAAAACTACGGGAATATTTGTTGAAAGTTGTGGTCCAAAAAAGCCTTTCAGTTCTTCCCAACATCGTAAATTTTCATGTATCAAACTCGGATTAGAATCGGCAACAAATACAATACCATCTGTTCCTGCTAAAACAGTAGAACGGGTTTCTGCATAATAGTCCTGTCCGGTTGCAGACCAAATATGAATCTGAATTATCCAATCACCATGGACAAGTTCTATCGGTCCGTAATCAAAAAAGAGGGTACGACCTGATGTTGTCTCAATTGATTCAAGCCGAGATAAAATATTGAGATGGTTAAAGAGGGCACGTATGCTCTCAGTTTTTCCACTCATCGCTGGTCCATAATAAACAATCTTTGTTTGAATAATATGTTGACTCCAATCTATTAACAACTGGCATTCACCTCTTGGCTTTAAATTGACCAAAACCCTTCCAGTCTATCGCCAAATTGATGTCCTGCTCCATCTTGAACAGAACTACGAAAATCTTCACCCCACTCGGCTTTTATAAAATCCATAAGTCGATCGATTGAAGATCCCTGATAGTCTATTGCCTGCCTTAACATCTTATCAGAGATTACTGATTTTACTCCAACGCCCTGCAATAGTCTAAGCCGCATTAAGATAATCATAACCCTCCACGCCGCTTCAACAAACCCCTGAATATGTTCTCTGTATAAGCTCTGTCGGACCCTTTCCTCTTCCTGTTTCAGATCGATCAGACTTTTTTCTAATCTTTTACTTACTTTTCCCTGGGCCGCTCGGCGTAAAATCCTAGTAATCCTCTCCATTTTTGTACCAGTTTCTGAGGTTACTTTTTCCAACAGCTTTTCTTCAAAGCGAGTATTTGTAATTGCCTTTGAGGTGCCATTCGATTCTAATTTTAAGACTCCCTCTACAAATCGCATAATAATTGGAGAAGCTTGAGCAAGCTTGTTCTTTACTTCCTCTATGTCATTCTGATCAATGGCCATAATCCATCCTTGAAAGTCATTAATCTGACTATGAAGTAACTCAGTTGATGTTGACGGAGAACGGTATACTATTCGTTCTCCATTGTAGTCGCTTCTTTCATGGTTCATCATTCGCTCATGTTCTGAATAAGAAACAAAATCAGAGCCAAAAACTACTTCTTTACGGTGAGGAACCAAATTCACAAGAGCCTCAGCTATTGAATCGATAACATCTGGTGAATCTCCGTGAATGATTACAGGATACCTATCCAAAACGGATCTTAGAACTATCGCAAGCTGTTTTCTACCGAGGGTATTCAAAACGTTATCAAGAAAGAGGTTCATCGAGCTATTGCCTCCAAAAAACCGTCCACATCGAGGGTAGGTCGTTGTGCTGTTGGTGCTTTTTGCAGTACGGATTCAATTTCTGCAATAAAATTGGGAATTATCAAACGGAGCAATCCTAACCGCGTCGAATCTTTTTTTATGAAAGTACTAAATAATCCTCCTTGAAGTTTGTAAATAAAATGCTGACTTGTACCGCAATCGCATAGCACTTGTAGAATGCTAGTTCGTTTTACTAATTGGGCAACTTTTCTGGAAGTGTCAAAAAGCGTAAATGTAAGAGTTGAATTCCGAATACGAACGCCTTCGTTGTATCTTTGTGTAGGAATTAAGTATCCCCCTTCTAGACAAACTTCTCCTGTTTGGGCTGAAGGTAAGGCGTGGAGAAAGTCAGAAACAATATCAGTGATTTGCTGAGCAGCATTTTCGGTTATTGTGAGATTCAATGTTCCTGTTGACCACGTTCTTCGGGGACCTTCTCGCACATTAAAAGAATCAAGTATCTTGGCTCTTTCATTCTGTTCAAATGTGCGTAAAGGAGGAATGAAATGCTCATTCCAAAGGGCTTCATCAAGATGAGTAATTGTCCGTTCCAATTGTAACAATAAAGCACCAAGATTGCTGTTACT
>JAEOSA010000059.1 GCA_016840595.1 Candidatus Hermodarchaeota archaeon
GATGCTGACTCCTATGGGCAGCAGGATGAGTGGTAGGCTAAATGGTGGGGGTGCCAAAGGTGTGGCGGGTATGATATAGTGTTCTACTGGTGTGACTTCATCGATATAGTTGTTGTTTCCAGTGATGACCACCACTAAGTCGTGGCTCGGAATTACCCAGATATATTGACCGAGGTAACCACGGGCTAAGAAGGCTTCAAGGTAGTCATATGTCCACCATTGGTGCGCGTACCCAATGCTTTCAGGGTTGATGGGTTCGAAAATATAGTTAGTCGTAGTCGAGGTTGCTACCCATGATGGTGGAACAATGACCTGACCGTCCCAGATGCCACCGCGTAAGTACAAATATCCAAATTTCGCCATATAACGAGGTATCAAATAGAGGTCAGATCCGCCCATGGCGTGGCCCTGTGGGTCACCGGGCCACCAAAAGTTGTCGATGCCAAGAGGTGTTAAGAGATATTGGTCGGCAAAGACGCTAGTATTCATTCCGGATACTTCTGATACAAGGGCTGAAAGAACGTGGGATCCTCCAGTGTTGTAGACGTATTCTTCGCCGGGGACATATTGCATGGGGCGGTCTAGCATCCATTGTAGCCAATCGCTGCTGTTCACGATAGCGGAGTAGTCGTTGAGGGGGTGACCCCATGGGTAGGAACTTTCATCCCAGGGGAGTCCGGATTTCATGCTGAGCAAGTGTTCAATGGTTATAGCCTCCTTTCTCTCATCCATGTTATCGAAGGTGCGATCCGGGAAATAGTCCAGAATATAATCGTTTATGCTACCAATGAGTCCCTGGGCAAGGGCGATGCCCACAAGGGCAGAGGTGACACTCTTGGTGCAGGAGTGAATTTCGTTAGCCTGGTTGATGCGGTCGGGATCACCGAAGTAGTTTTCATAGACCAAGTAGCCATTATGCACGATGAGGAGTGAGATTACATCATCACCCCATGTCCTTCTTTGAATCCATCCTTCCATCTCTTGTAGAAGAGTTGAATTCATTCCTTGGTCCTCTGGTGTTGATGTTCTCCACTCTTCTGTAGGCCAATAATCAGGAACGATTGCACTCACCGAGTGGATGTTTGAGGCTGGAACCATTAGCAAAAATGAGCTGAGCATAAAAAATGTCAGAAGTATTGGGAAACGCAGTCTCAAACTAGTTCACCAATGAGATGTACATCGAAAATTCACCCTCAAATAGTTACAGGAACAGGCAGGGAGAGAAGGTGATTGTATGAAGGGAATTTGTGAACCAGTTGAATAGTTGCCACTCCTCATGCTGAAGTCAAAAGAAGAATTCAAAGGAAACGATACCAGTGTTAACTAAGAAAATGGACGATTTGGTCCAATGATTTTCGTCCGCGTTCTTTTCGGGGCGTTGCCGGTTTTCCAACAGGAATGATGGCAACTGGGATTACACTAGGTGGCGTGTTGAGCGCTTTAGCGATAGCCTTTTCTTTGAAAGCGCCTACCCAACATCCTCCTAATCCTATGGCGTGCGCAGCGAGGAGAAGATTTTGCGTCATAGCCGCTGTGTCTTGTATGGAGTAGAGGTTGCGACCACGACTTCCATACCGCTGACCCGATTCATCTGGTACACGACATACAACGAACACGACTGGGGCCTCAGCAACAAATTCTTGGTCCCCAGCCCCTCTGGCTAGTTGACGTTTGATGTCAGGGTTTCGGACGGCAAAGATGCGCCAGGGTTGCCGGTTACCGCCACTTGGTGCGGCGATCATGGCTTTCAATAATGTGTCGACTAAATCATCCGTGACAGGGTCATCTGTAAAAGCACGGACGGATGTACGTGTCATAATAGCCTCAAGCGTATCCATTAACGAACCCCCCATAATCTGATTTCATTCAATACGATAGACGGTGTCTCCAATCCGAACGCGATCTTTGACCTTTAAGCCGATGGCTTGACCCGCCTTGGCAGAATCAATGTCTTGCCGGTCAATTTGCATAGATTCCACAGCTTGTGTAAGTTCAGTGGTTGCGCCTTCTATGACGATTTTATCACCTTTCTTCAATGGGGCAGATAATTCAACCACGGCTACATTTATTTTGGAGTAATAATTCGTGACTTTTCCAATGGGTGTTTTCGTTGCTTGTTCTGACATGCAACATACCTCTATTCACACTATTATCTGGTATTTCCTTATGAATCAGACCTGTTTCAAGATATAAGGCGTCTGGAGAAGAATGATGACGTAATGCACTCCACTGTTACGTAGCCTTCTTGTCGGATTCCTTCTTGGGTTTCGCTTTTTCTGTGAGTGGTTCAACATGAATCGTAATCTGGGAGAATATGGGGAGTTCTTCGCGAATATAGTCTTCAAGAAGGGTTGTGGCTTTATGGGTTTCTTCCACAGAAAGTTCTGAGCTCGCTTCACAATGGAATGTCAGAGCATAATGATGTGGTACAAGGGAATGGAGTCGGATCTTATGGCAATTGTGTAACGTAGGGCTTTGTTGGACGAGCCGGCGAATACGTCTTTTTATTTTCGTTGGGTCCAATGCAGTCGTTATTATTTCTCGACTGGGTTCGATGTGTGTTATGATTTCTCTTATGATGGGGTACTGTGATTTAATGTGCTTCTCAAATTCTGAAACAAGTTGATGGGTTTCAGCTAGCGACTTCTCTGGCTTGGTATGGATGTCAAGGGTAAGAGCAACATAGTCCTCTGTCTCTATCACATCTATACTATCCAAATCTGTAATCCAATCAAATTTTCCTGCTTCTCTGCGAACTTCCTTAGCAATGCTTGGATACCGTTTGGATGCCAAATCCATATGGACGACAACATCCGCACGTTCAACGACTTGTTCAACTGCTTTTCGGGCTTTTACACTAATTTCATGCGCTGACGCTAAAGGAATGGAATGGTCCGCGTAGCAGACAACATCCACAAAGGTTACTGGCCCGGCTTTGCGCAAACGAATCCGACCACACTCTCGTATGCCACCAATATCTTCGATGACTCGACGAATGTGTGTTTCCAGTCCCGAAGGGGCCCGGTCTAAGAGAATGTCTATGGTTTCTTTTCCCAGTCTAATGGTTAGGTAGAGAACAATAATCGCTACGCCAATAGCGGCTAATGGGTCACCGAGTGGGAATCCAAAGAAAGTAAGAAACAAACCTATGAAAACCACACTAGAACTGAGGATGTCCGTGCTAAAATGCAAAGCATCTGCTTCCAAGGCTTGACTATCATATTTCTTGGCAACCCGCTTCAGTGCACGGGACCGTGAAAAGTCAATAATAATGGCAAATATAATGACTCCAAAGGCTAGGAGATTAACTTCAACGGCTAAGTCTTGGAATATGATGCGGCGTAGGGCTTCATAGATGATCCAAATCACTGTAACGAGCAAAAGGATGGTTTCGATAAGTGCGGAAAGATTCTCCACCCTCCAATGTCCATAATGGTGATCTGGGTCGGGAGGTTTAGCGGCTTTACTTACTGCAAATAACGTTATTGCTGCGGCAAAAAGGTCGAGTCCCGAATGAAGCGCTTCGGAAAGAATCCCCAGACTATTGGTCCAAAAACCTACCGCGAGTTTTGTGATAGTTAATACAATTGCGGCTATCACGGATGTAAATGCCACCCACTGCTTCTCATCCATACCAAAGCGATGATGCTCCTCTGAGAGCGATGTAGGTTCAACCATTGAAAACCAGCCACTAAAGATAAAATTTTGTTCTGGTATGAAAATTTAACTACCCATTAAGTTTCTCCTCATAAGAAATAGCGGAATTGGCAGTACATTGATAGTATTCACCATTTAAAAAAGAAGAAAAAAGAGACTGCAAAAATATCTCTAGCGGGCTAGACAATGATGAGGTGAACAAATTGGATGCCTTTGATGTGATGATGGTAGCGCTAAAATTCAATGAAAAAATCAACGCACGCGATCTTAAGGGATTAGTCGAGTTAATGACAGATGATCACACCTTCATTGATATCCCGGGGGAGGTTCATAAGGGAAAGGATGTCATGAAAGCTGGTTGGCGAGATTTTTTCACAACTTACCCAGATTATCGAAATATTTTCGCTCGTGTCCAAGTGGACGATGATTTTGTGGTGATGGTGGGCTACTCTACGTGTTCATATGATCCACTCGATGGACCCGCACTCTGGAGTGCAAAAGTCCGTGATGGACGAGTATCTGAATGGAGGGTTTACGAAGACACCGACCAAAACCGGAGGAACCTAAAACTCATTGAATAAACTGTATAGATTTATTCCAGCTGGTCACCACCAGGGTTGGAGCGTTTTGTTGAACCATGGAGACTCTACCAAGATTGGAAGCCTCGGGAGCGAGAGTAATCGCATCTAAGTTGAAATCCATTTCGGGGGGTAGGGTGTTAGACGTGTGCACCGGAGAGGGTGACTTTATTTCTACTCTCATGCAGACATTAAATGGGTATGAGCGCTTTATTGGTGTTGACATGTCACGCAAAGCTCTGGAGGTGGCTCACAAAAAGTTTGAGAGGCATCCGGTGCAATTTATGGAAATGGATGCGGAAAATTTAGCCTTCGATGATAACGCCTTTGATACGGTATGTATTGCTAATTCACTGCATCATCTTAGTGACCCGTGTGTAGTCCTAAGCGAGATGAAGCGAGTGTTGAAACATGGAGGTCATTTTATCGTCCAAGAAATGTATCAAGATGGTGATCAAAGTGAGGCACAGATTACTGATACGTTAGAACATCATTGGGGAGCAAAGATTGATCGCCAACTCGGTGAAATCCATTATGAGACACTCACACAGAAGGAAATCAAAACACTTCTTGAATCCCTGGAATTTCGGGATTTGGTTGTCTTTGAGGCTTCTCGGTATGTGAAGTGCCTGGTTTGTCCACAGCGATTTGATTGTGAAGATCCCTTTAATGAAAAACTCATTGGCGATTTTATCTCTGGGATTGAAAAGGAGCTGAAACGTTTACCGGCTCATAAAGTGACTGAAGAATTGAAGGCGGAAGGTGAACAACTCAAGGAGCGTGCCAAAATTACTGGTGTGGCTGGTGCCTCCTACCTCTTTTTCATTGGGAGGTAGGATATTTAAGGGGCTTTGCGAATTGCTCTGGTGGTCTGTCATTAGAAGTTTCTGGGCTCTTGGCTACTAACTTGGTTGAGCTGGTTGGTCCGTGGGTCACGGGCGCTTTTTTGATGTTAGATTAGAAAACAACCAAAGGTCATTGTTGTGTCAGCGAGTCGTTCATTGAAACTTTCCAATCTTCAACCCTATCAAAAGGGAATTACCCTCGATTTTAAAATTGTAAAAACTCAGGCGGTGCGCAAGGTTCAAAGCCGTCATGATGGGTCCAGTCACCAAGTTGCCGACGTTTTGATTGGCGACGAAACCGGAATCATGCTCCTCACTCTGTGGGACGATGATATCGCGGTAGTCGAAAATGGAAAAATTTTCAGAATTGTTGGAGGCCAAACGGGATTCTTTCAAGGACGACTACAGTTGAGCCTTGGACGTGGGGGTAAACTAGAACTCTCTACAACTGCGATTCCTGAAGTGAATACCGAACGCAACCATTCCGCGAAAACTCAATCTTCACCTAAAGGTCAACAGGGGCAGAATAAATCCACGGATCGGCGAAACCCACCAATTAGACGTACTCGCGGATTCAAATGGTCGCGAATCGAACGCAAATCCGATTAAGCAAAATATTGAACCTGATTCTTCTTCACAATATTTTGATTTGTTATTCTTCTAATACACGTTTTAATGCGGCAAGTGTCGTCGTTGCATCAGTTAGGGTAGTAATGCCCATATGCCCGATGCGAAGGAGTTCTTCACGGCGTGGACCTAATCCCGTGGCAATTCGCACGTTGTTCTTTAGCATCTGTTCAACGACCGAAGATGCGAGTATCTTGTCTGGAGAATATATTGTGGTAACGGTGTTTGCATAGTATTCCGAATGCTTGGGAACCAGTTCTAATCCCAATGCAGTGACTCCTTCTCGAATATGTGCGGCGATTTGTTCATGACGTTGGATTCGCTGTTCGAGTCCCTCTTGTCTGATGAGTTCCAGAGCCACATCCAAAGCCACAATCAGGTTCGTTGCCTGAGTAGATACGAGCCGTGGGGTTTCCTCTTTTTCATAGGATTGCATTGAATCAATCCAAGGTTGAAGATTCTGGTACACCATCGTTGGAGGAGTCGTGCGACTGTTAAGGTGTTGAAGGGCTCGTGGTCCTAGCATCAGGAGAGCTAGCCCTGGTGGGCAGGCTAAGGCTTTCTGTGTACTGGCAAAACAAACATCAACGCCCCAATCTGTTTGTCTAATGTGTTCTCCACCCACTGAAGCAACAGCATCAACAATTGTCAATGCACCCTTTTCCTTCGCAATTTCGGCTAAAGCTTTGAGATCTGCCTTAACACCACTTTCCGTGTCAATATGGCTCACAGCAAGGACTTGACACTCTGACGAATCGAGATACCTTCGAACCCGATCAAGCGCTACTCGTTCTCCAAATTGGGCTTCTAGCATAGTAACATTATTCGAATAGCATTTGGTCACTCGCAGGAGCTGATCGCCAAAGAATCCGCTATTCAAAATTACGACATGAGTGTCTGGTCCCATGAAATTTGCGCAGGCCACTTCCATGGCGAGGAGTCCGCTTCCATTCATGAGAACTGGTTGCCCATCGGGCGCTCCAAAGACTTCACGCAATCCACGTAATACTCGTCGAAAGCTAGCAATGAACTGTGGATTGTGTGGATACAAGGGTTGCTTACTAAGTGCTTTCAGTACTTCTGGAGGACAATCCACCGGACCTGGTACCATCATCAGCGGTCGTTTTCCCAAGGTAACCACCAAACGAGCTAGTGTGCAAATATGGATTGAACCGCTTTTATCTCTTGGTGCTAGGTTTATCTTCTAATCAGAAGAGAAGTGACAGACAGGTTAAGGCGCCTTCACATTTGGTGAATTCGCTCATGTCAAGCGTGACTACGGTGAAACCTGCTTTGTTAATGAGGGATTTGGTTTGGGGGTATCCTTTTGGTATGAGTACGGTGTCACCGATGGTAAGGGTGTTTGCTGCATATCCTTCTTCATCAGGAACGATGAGAATGGCAAATCCTTTCAAAACTGGGTGCTGAGCCATCGATTTGATTGCAACGAAGGTATCTCGAGAAAGGTAGGTCACATGGCTTTTCAGGTGAATAATCTGAGAGTTTTCGATTGTTACAACAGGAACTTCAAGATGCTTTTCCATTTGCTGGATGCCTAATCTGTTCGTTCGCTGGGTAATTCCACAAATCAGAGTTTCTTGGTGATGGATGACATCTCCCCCCTCAACGGTCCCAGGCGCTACAACTCGTGAAGTAGAGAGATATTGTCGTAACATTACTTCGACTGCCTCTTCTTCTCCCTGGCGGCTCGTCTTTGCTAGTCGACAAATGAGGGCTTTCTGACCAGCAATAACTGCGGTATCTTCGACAAAACATGAATCAGCGAACCTATCGTCTCTGGGAAGATGAATCACGTCTAAGCCTAACTCGGACAATATATCACAGAAGGCCTTGTGTTGTGAGCGGGCACGTTCAACGTCAATCGTATGTCGCATTGGATGTAAACTGATGCACTTGGGGAACAGCCTGCCGGGTTCTCGTACTAACGCACGTGTTCGACTCAACACTAAAACTTCCTGAATAGCCAACCTGAGAAGGAGGATACTTAAGGTGTTTCTTGTGGTAGTCACTTCGCTTGAAATCTAATCAGAATGCCTTTATAGGCACGATTTACAAGGAAAATTTGTTAGGGTATCTCTTGATGTAAGCACCTTAACTTGATCAAGATATATCGGAATCAGATGCTTTGGATGAGAATATAGAGAAAAGAGTCGAAGAACTAGAAAAGAAGCGAAAATGGTATCAAAGTGTCGAAATTAGTGATGTCAGAACTATCCCCGATTCAGACCTGAGAGCCTTTATTCGAACCGATAGTGTATTGAAATTTATCCCACAGATTCTTGAGCCTGAGGACCGCGTCCTCGATATGGGATGTAACGCGGGTTTGCATAGCTTATCAGCGGCTCAATATTGCAGAGAAGTAATTGGTGTGACGTCTCGGATGATTTCATTGAACAGGCGGAGTTCTTGAACTCGGTTTGGAGTAAAGATCGCGATTATGTATCCAAAGTATTATTCAAAGTAAGCATCATTCTATAAGAAAGTTAAATACCGCGTTAATTATTCTGAAGATTTTCTGTGGTCAATCATTTTTTTGGGTTTATCAAGAAAAGCAACGCTTCCCATTGCAGGATGATTATGAAATATTTTGGTGCGACGGCTATTGATGAAATTGTAGTGGCTTTCGAAAAGATAACATTAAGCGAATTGACGGAAACGATACCCTATCTAAAAAATAATTTCGAATGGTTTTACAACGAAGTATTAAATGCCAGTAAAGAATTAAACCCCGAATAGTGAATAGTTATCGAAATTTAATTTCTGCTTATTATAATGGAGACTGTTTGGGATTCTTTCGTTATCCATTCCGTAGATTATTTACGATACCTCCACAGTTATTGTCACTCATTGGTGGGTTTCATTGGGGCTAGATATGATTGACAAGCGAATCTGTGTGGAGCTGCTCTACAACAGTCGAATCCCATATAGAACCTTAGCGCAGCATTTTGGGTTAACCATTAAAAGCATTCGGAAACGCGTAGCCAAGCTCATCGAACAGGGAGTAATTACAAAGTTTTACTTAACCCTGAATCGAACCTCTTGTGGAAGCGACGCTGAAACTAAATTAATCTTAGGGCAACTCTGGACAGATGGCACGGAACAAGATGATGCCCTAATTCAACAGCTTGGTAACTATATCCGTATTTATCGAGCGTTCAAAACAACACGAAACAGCTTTGGCTTCTATGCAATGGCGATTGGATTTCAAGGGCTCTCTGACTTGACGGAATTTGTCCAAGGAATAGATTGCGTAACGAAAGTGGAAACAGATAGCTTAATTTTCGTATTGAGCCCTGGATTATGGCCCGAGTTAACCAATTGGCATCTTCCCAAGGTGCAGAATTTAACTAAGGATCAATGGCAAGTTGTTCGGTATCTCAAGGATAATCCGCGAATGCCAATTGCTGACATGGCACGTGCTACAGGGCAACCTGTGAGGCGGGTTCGAAAAACTATAAATCTGCTCATTGAAACACGGTATGTGGTTGCCACAATCAGATGGGCGCCCGCGGCCGCAGGTCATGTTGAAGCCTTCCTCCGGACAGACTTGGATCTTAATCAGAGTTCTCGAGAAAAATTTGCCAATTGGCTTTATGGTAAGTATCCCCTTGCTTGTTGGGATGCACTCTCTGTTGCGGATGCTCCCTCGACGGTCATCCAGTACGTTTCTGCCCCGACGATTCATATTCTTGGTGAAATAGAAAAAACGGTTAGAGCCGCTCCCTTCACGAAGAATGTTGATCTCTTAGTGACTTACCGACAACATAGATTTGATGGGTTAAGAGAACACCGCCTGGACCAATTGTTAAACAACGCAGAACGTTAATCCCTACACTCTCATAGACGAAATGCTGCGGAACAATTGTAGAAAACGTGTTGTCTAGAAAATTTGATGAAAAAAAGGAAAGTAGGAGGGCACTCCATTTCGTGAAAGGACAGTGCCTCCAACTGTATCTGTGTGTTGTTAGTAGCGTCGACCGCGATCTCGGCGGTATCCTCCACCGCCGCGACCTCCACCGTAACTTCGACCGCCACCATATCCACCGTAGGACCGGCGGGGTGGGCGTTCATGTTCCATGGCAGAAAGATCGTTATCCGTGTCGACTTCGTCAATGCTGGCATCAGCTTCCTTGAGTTCACCATATCGACCGATGTTTAATCGGAGGTGTCCTTGGTAGAGGCTGGTGTAACCGTTTTCAAGACGATATGTTTTGTCCACTTCAACGGTTTCAATCATGTCG
>JAEOSA010000272.1 GCA_016840595.1 Candidatus Hermodarchaeota archaeon
TGGTTTGTTGGGTTTGAGCGTGAGCTGCGAGAGATGAAACAACATGCACATAATATTCATGCTTTGCAAGTCTATAAGGAAGTGTTGGGTGAATGAAGTGTGCTGACTGCAAACACTATGTCAAATTCGATCCAATCTGGAAGGCGAAACCTTGGTGTAAATATCATGATGGCTTCGTTGAAATCGATCAGGAATTGGATTCTGCGGAGAAGGATTGTGTAGGCTTTGAAAAAAGATAAATGGAAAATCCATTTGTGGATTCAAAAAGACATATACAAAAATGGCAAATTTATAGATGTTAATGTTCAAGAAACTAAAGAATCATGGATCATTGAACTTCCCAAAGGCTATCGTCCAATGTGTGTTGCTACACATGATAGAGTTGAATAAAGTTGAAAGAAAGACTCAAATTTCTAGTTAAGGCGACGTTCCTGGTTCCGATGATTCTCATAATCGGTTCAATAGCGATCCTGCTACTAGGAATCGGAGACATGGTTGAGTTTGTATGTCGGAGACGGCGCCGATAGACTTCTATACCGCATCAAAGACCTTTTATCAACGATTGAGAAAGCTGGAGACCGAGGTTTGTCCATCATGCAAATACAGACTTTTATGCTCCTTAATCATGGGATCACGCCAAAGAGGACTCAGGAATACGTTAAGATGCTTACGGCTGCGAATCAACTACATTGGAACAAATCGCATAGCAGACTGGTATCTTCAAAGAGCGAGTCATAAGAAAGGCTATGCAGATCGCTTAGAACGTGAGCGGTTTTAGGAAATCAATATAACATACAAACAACGACACACACAAACAAACACATAAACAAGCACAAACCTTCCTTCTTTTTCAAAATAGAGCGTGAAGGCTTATTAATACGGTAAACAGAGTAGTATATTGGGTTATTCTAGCGTGGACTGGCTACTTTCAGCGTTGCTTTACGTTGTTCTAACGTCGATTGTAGGTTATGTCGCGTATAGAAAGCTGAAAAATATCCTTTGGGACACGATTGACGATTTTGGCACGCAGTTTGCGGAAAAACTGAATGAGCAGCTAGGCAGCTTGATCTCTCCAGTGGTGAAGAAAGGCTTTAGTTTGGCGGGTTCGTTGGGGGGAGAGGCGAAAGCAGTGAAGGAATTGCAGAACCGCATTACGACGGAGTATCTGGATAAGAATTTTGGGGAATACAAGATGTTGGCCCAAGAAATCTTTGGGGTTGATGTTGATGGGTTGCTGGAGGAATATGGAGCTCCTACGGTGGTGAAAGCAATTTCGGGGTTAGCTGGCATTATTGGGCAAGGTGGAAAAGGCTTCAATCTTGGAACCCTCTTTCAAGGCAAGAATAACCCGAGGGGAAATGTTCCGAGTATGTGAGGATAGATGAAAACTAAGACCATTCGTATTAAAAAGAAAGGTGGAGGCACACGACTTCAAAGGGTTCAAGTGTTAGCCTCTGGAAAATATCGGTTCATGAAGAACCCTTCCAAGTCAAGGACTACTAGAGGGGGGGGTAGCCGCTCTAAGTCCAAGACAAAACGTAAAAACGTAAGGAGAGTGAAAAATACAATGGCAAAAAGAAGGGGAAGACGCAGAAGGTCAAGGTCAAGCTTCACACTTCCGATTGCGCCGATTGCAGGCTTAGCGGCAGGCATGGCTGAACCAATAGGTAAAGCGCTAGGTGGAGATTTGGAAGGCGCGATTGCAGGCCTAACATTCAACTACACAGGCTACAATGTAGATGATGGAACGTGGGATCCTATGCGATTGACACGAGGTATGGTTCCGTTGATTGTTGGCGCGTTGGTGCATAAGTTCGTCGGTGGACCCCCATTAAATATCAATCGAATGTTGGGAAAGGCAAAAGTGCCATTTCTCCGTATCTAGGAGGTTCAATGGATGCCATTTGACATCATAGGATGGACGGAAGCTACACCAGGCACAGGAACCGTAAAAATTGCAGCGGGGTTAGGCGATAACTTCTACACGGTGAATGGCGATGATATTCAGGTCCGAGCTGATGCACGTTATCTTCTAGGGCTGTTCAGTGCGGCCGCCTCAACTGGAGGCCGAACACGACTAGCTCAACCATCGTTATCAATTGACTATGAGTTCTTGAAGTGTCAGCTCAGTACGGATCTCGATCCCATTCAAGGCTATACCGATTTATTTGGCAGACCGCTTCCGCTGGTTCCAGGAGAAAAATTGAATGCCTACCTCACCAATGCAACCGATGAAGATGCTTTAATCGCTGCAATCGTTGGGAGTGGAAGGATTCCGCAATCAGTCTTAGATCAGGTCAGCCCAACCCATTCAATAAGTGGATATGCGGACACAACGATCACCGCCTTCACATGGAGCCCAGTAACCATTACATGGAATCAAGATTTGCCGAAAGGCCGCTATGCAGTCGTTGGGATGCGTGTCGGTCTCTATGTGGCGAGCATTGAAGCCGCGATTGCACGACTGACAGGACTAAAAGGACCCGGGGCAGCATGGAGACCTGGCGTAATCTGTGCGAGCATGGAGGCAGATCATGAGGAATATCAGAGCATCACGCATGAACCCTGGACAAAATGGCCGTTGATGCCAGAAATCAGCTTCCAGTATGATCAACTGCCGAACATTGAAGTCTTGATGGCGACAACCGCAGCGACTGACGAGAATATTGAGCTTCTGCTGCAAAAGATAGCGTAGGAGGT
>JAEOSA010000273.1 GCA_016840595.1 Candidatus Hermodarchaeota archaeon
AAGAGATGCGGCATTTTGTGCAATGATGGCTGGATGAAGTCGAATTCCGTCAGTGACTGCAACGCCAAGAGTCAAATCTGGTGCTAATTCGGCAAAAGCACCAAGCATTGTCCAAGGTGATAAAAAATCATCAATCGCGAAGGGAGGTAACCCGCGAAGATGATCAGGCACCCAGCATGAGCTCCAATTCTGCTGTTTAATCATCATTGCGACTTTCTTTTTCACCAAATCCCAGGATCGAGAAAAGAAGAGCTGTTGTCCGAATTGAACCATGAAATTCACCTTCAGCGAAACAATGATGAAAAAAGGTATGGGGCTCAAACTTCTTAAGTGTAAATGGGAGAAGTACTTACTGGAGAACTGCAATTCACCCAGTTTAGGAGCTTGCTAAAATGAAGCGGAAACCTCTAGTTGCATTTCTTCTAATCTTTCTATTCCTGATGATGACACCCAGCATTGCCAGCGCTCAGACACCACCATTTCCACAAATTGGTCAAAATTGGACCTACGCCATTACCGGTGAAGCCGATTGGGACGATCCTATCGATGGCACAATTCAATATTCAGCAAGTGTAGAATACACCGTGCTTAACGCTCAACCTGACGATTTCCTTGTTCAACAAGAAGTTTCAGGGACAGTTACCTGGCCAGCCTTAGCCGGTGAAGGTGACATTGTGCTAGTAGACCTCGGGGGCGGATTATCCTATGATGAAACCATCAATCCCTCGAATACCAGTTTCAGTTTCACCACGACTGGTCTTATCCACTTTAATGACTCATTGACCACCGGATTAGGTCTCGACGAATATTCAGCAGTATTCCTCAATTACACAATAGGATCAGATACTATTCTCGCTTATATTGGCTACACGTGGGGTCTTTGGCTCTTTATCTTCATGCCACTGCCCTTTCCACCGTTCTTTCTGACAGAAAACCTCCACACAATGGTCTACTGGAACACTTCTTGGGCCCCCTATGGTGATATTATCACCGGAGCGCCTTTGGAAGTGAATGCTGCAGCTTGGACCGAAGAGAGCCTCAACACGCCTGTTGGTCCTCGGATTGCAATGAAGAACGAAACACACACGCTAATCGAGTTTTTACCAGATTACGCTGAGACTAACATCACTACTTGGATAGACAAGGATACAGGAATACTCCTGAAAGTCACCGATGAAGTGGATATCCTGCAAACAGGTTCGTTAGATTTGACTACAACAACTACCATTGAACTCATCAGCGCTGACTTCTTCGGCATCATGGGCTTTTTGATGTACTACAAACTGTTTGGTATATCCTTACTCTACATCTTGATAGGTGTAGTTGTACTGATAATTATCATCCTAATTGTGGTTATCATAATTCGACGCCGCCGATAGAATACTAATAGACCCGTAAAAGGGCGTTTAACGCCCTTTCCTCCCCTTTTCTCAACCTACCCGATTTATTCGCCATCTCGAAGTGACTATGAAAATTACAAAAAACACAACCACCAACCCAATGACAAGCCACATGTATACTAATCCATGAAATAACGCCAGATACCCACTAGCTAAGAGAATCACTACCACCATGAACCCAACACATATCCAGTCAACCTTACCCAATTGCTCCATTCAAATAACCACCTAAGCTATTCTGAGTATATTATTGATAGTCAAAACTCAATATCGTACTGTTTAAACTAGTCATGTGAAAACACAGGCAGCGGGACTATAAGCTTGACGATTTAAAACGAATCCGCAACAAACCGCACACTTAAATCACTCCTCCCGCCAATGAGAAGGCAACTTTCACCAAACTAAACCTACTCTTCCTCGTTAGGTGAATCCCATGATTAAAACCAAACTCACAGAAATGCTCGGTTGCAAACACCCCATTATCCAAGCTGCAATGGGACCCTTTTACACCACCAAACTCTGTGCAGCTGTCAGCAACGCTGGTGCCTTCGGCATCGTCTCTCACACTAACCTCCGAAACATGGACCCTATCAAAGAAATGGAGAAGAACATCCTCGATGTCGTTGAAAACACTGACAAACCTTTTGGTGTCAATATCCGTACCGCTCGACTTCAAATCGATTACCCAGAACTCATCAAGCTCATCCCCCGGATTCGCAAAGAAAATAAGAAAGTCCGGGAACAACTCCGACTCGTCATCACCTCCGCAGGCGACCCACGCCCAGGCGCCCATCACTTCAAAGACGTCGATCCAGATATCCTCGTTTTCCACGTAATTCCCGCCAAATGGCTTGCTGAAAAAGCTCTCAACCCCGCTTGGTTCCAGAAGAAATTCCCCGGCACCAAAGGAGTTCTCGATGGCATCATCGCAACAGGCTACGAAGGCGGCGGTCACAACAGCTATGAAAAAGTCGCTACCACCGTACTAACCGCTGAAATGGTTGAATTTGCTGGAGACACTCCCGTTGTATCGTGCGGTGGTTGGTATGATGGAAAGGGTCTTGCCGGTGCGCTCGCTATGGGGGCAGTTGGCATTCAAATGGGAACACGCTTCATCGCAACTAAAGAATGTGAATTCCATGACGACTACAAAGGTCTCATCCTCCCGGCAACCGACGAAGACACCGTTATGACCACTGGTGCATTTGGTCCGATTCGGTTGTTAAAGAATGAGTACTCGAAAGAACATGGTGTAGCTGTTCCGGATCGTGAAGCACGGATG
>JAEOSA010000060.1 GCA_016840595.1 Candidatus Hermodarchaeota archaeon
ATTCTCGAGAATGCTATGTTGATTAATGTCATGATTATTTCCAGTCAGGATCATGATGAGGTTGTATCCTGGAATCACGAAAATCCGTGAGCCGTAGAAGGCATGCGCGGCAAAGGCTCCAATGCGTGGATGTGTCCACCACTGATAGCCATATCCATGAGATAAAGCAGCAGGTGCGATGGTATGGTAGGTGGTTAGTGATGCAGCCACCCATGAATAGGGTACGATGCTTTGGCCCTCCCAGCTTCCTCCATGTAAATAGAGAAAGCCGATTTTCGCCATGTCTCGCGGTCGTAGATACAAATCATACCCGCCCATAGCTGCGCCTTGTGGGTCATTAAGCCATTCAAAGTCTGTGATGCCCATGGGGGAGAAGAGGTATTCCTCGGCAAAGACGCTGGTATTCATTCCGGTAGCTACGGTGATAATTGCCGACAGGAGATGTGTCGCACCAGTATTATGTAGCCAATATTCTCCTGGTGGGTACTCTACGGGGCGATCGAGGAGCCATTGCACCCAATCATCGGTATGAGTCATGTTATAGTAGTCACTCGTCGGGCTGTCGAATGCATATCGATAATCCCCCCAGGGAAGCCCAGACTTCATCGTCAGCAAGTGTTCAATGGTCATAGCTTCCTTCCAAGCATCCATATTATCGAAGGTGTGATTCGGGAAATAATCCAACACATAGTCATGGACGCTTCCGATGAATCCCTGTGCAATTGTAATGCCAATCAAAATTGATGTAATGCACCCGGTTATGGACTGGATCGGTTGTAATTCATCCTCACGAGAAGCATTTCCGAAATAGTTCTCATAGACGATGTATCCCTCATGAACAGCTAACAGGGATGTCATTTCATCAGCCCATTCCCACAAATCAATGTACGCCTCCATTCCCGCTAACAGAGTCGTATTCATACCATGAGATTCGGGAGTTGCCATCTGCCAATCAGCGGTTGGCCAATAATCTGGAGACGCGGCTTGAATCCTGCTAATTTGTACGAGAGGACTGATAATCAGAATCGAGGAAAGAAAAAAGATTGTAAACAAAAATTGACGGCTTAGGTTCATTGACATCTTCCTGAGAGCATTTCAATATTTCCGGTTTTATGTTTAGGGAAACCGGCAGGCAGCTAAACCTTCTTCCTTCAAATTACCTAGCTTGTCAGGGTTAATGGGAAACTAACATGATAATTAAAAATTGCTCCGGTTCACGACCATGAATTCCTGTTTCCATTTTGAGGACAGGATTGACCACAATGTGTCTATTTTCTCTTGGTTTTTGACTGGTTTGTAACCCAGGGAGTACCCGTCCATTGAAATGTCACCAACACTCCTGCTTCAAGTGGTTCCACTCTTATCATACGCAATTGGAGGGGTTCCCACAAGGAGCTGCGATGGCGATGCGGTATTCGGATTTGATCAAAGAGTATCGACGGCTCATCGCAATGCAACCAGACCAGCTCATCTCACAGGAAGTACCAGAGCGAGTCGTCAACCTCTATGAAAACGATCGAATCCGAATCCTCCTCGTACGCACCTCCGAAGCTCCGGAAATCGTGAAGATGGAAATCGAAGTCGCCTTACCCGATCGCATCTGGGGATTAGATGCCAACTATTTCTCCGACAACCTCACAGCCCCAGACCAACCCGCCATCCGCACGTCACTCGAAGAAATGGTTCTGCTCTTCCAATACCTCCTACAACTCCAACAAGCCGGATTCACATTAGATTTCCTTGGCGAAGAAGGCCTCTGGATTGCCTGCTACCACATCAATCAAGAGCCCTCAAAAACGCTCTTCTCATCATTTCAACCCCCCAAAAGCAAAGCAAATTAGAACTCATTCAATCACCATTTTTTTAGCGTGCAAAGGTGCTGGACTGGTTTTTCATGTTCTCCAGAGTCCGCCGAGATCTAAGGTGGAAATGGAAGACTCGGATGATGATGTGGCTAAGCAACTGGCTCAAAATCGTTACATTTGTCCATATAAAATTCCAGATAGAACAATAAACGTTGAAGCAATGAAGTATCTTATTTTACGCATTCTTTAAGATGTATTGTGTCGAGTGTATTTGTTAATGATTTTTGAGCTCAAAAAGAAGGAATATGCGAAGGTTCGACCTTTATTCAGAGAATTAGACTATCAGCTCACAATAGCCGCCGTGATTGAAAGATCAAGTCCAGGGCGAATCTTTGTCGACAACTCCCAAAAACCCAATAGCGCCTTTATCTGCTCAGTGGAAGGGTACTATCTAGCTGGAGATCCGCACAACGATAGTTTCAACCAGGGTCTTTGTGATCACATCATCAACACGATTCTTGCAGGAGATACCGTTCGTGAAAACGATAATGACCTTGTCCTATGCATTCATCCTGAGGAATGGCAAACTAAGTTCAAAGTTATTTTCCCAACTCGGCCACTTATACAATTGCCCCGATTATATTATACTTGCACTGAAGTGAAAGTCGATTGGCAAAATAAGATACCTACAGACTTTTACATTCATCAACTGGATCCAAAGTTACTTGAACAAAAAAACATGGAAATCCCTGACCATATTCTCAGCTGGATGCGAATCAATTGGGGATCTATTGATGCCTTCTGGAGGCAGGGATTTGGCTTCTGCACGGTGTGCAATAACGAACTAGTTTCGTGGAGTCTCACTGATTGCGTCAGTGGACGCTATTGTGAGATTGGCATACGGACAAGGCCCGAATACCGCCGCCGTGGACTCGCCACACTCACCGCAGCCGCAACTGTGGACTATGCCCTCAAAAACGGCTACTCTCAAGTTGGTTGGCACACTAACATCGAAAACTATGGTTCCATCGGTGTTGCAGAAAACGTAGGATTTACAAAAACACGTGACTACGTCTGGCACTATTGTATGATAGATGAAGCCACTCATCTAGCTGAAACAGGTCTTCGAGCCTTTATCCAGGGCTATTTCGCCCTGGCACTTGATAGCTATGAACTAGCCTTTGCCAAAGGACGCGTTTCATATTGGTATTATCATCAAGCCGCTCAAGCAGCTGCAACATTACGGGAAAAACAAAAAGCCCTCAACCTCCTCAACCAAGCTATAAGTGAGGGTTGGCAAAATCTTGAATACACCCAAGAATGCTCTGAGTTCGACTTTCTACATAACACCAAGGATTGGCAAAAAATCATCAATCGAATGAAACCTAGGTGATGATTCACCTAGACAGATTGGGTGTGATGTGTTCGTTGTGTTTGTGGTACTATTACTCGGATGATCACAACTACTAGGAGAATTCACACGAATTGTGGAAAACTTCTTCAGATAGACAATGACAGATAATTCAAATGCGATGGTATTTGTCGCTTTTTTCTTGGACTTTCCCATCATTTGCCAGTTCATCTAGGTGTAATTGAATCATTATCGCTTCCCAGTATCGCAGAAGAGTTTCTTGATAGGGAAACTTTCGGTAGATTGGAGCATGTTCTACCAACTGAGCTAAAGTTTTCGGTGAATCCAAAAGGTCCAAGATTGACTGGTTTCTTTCATCTAAACGTTGGGCATATCGGTTCCATTCAGATTGAATGTTCTTGGTGATAATACTACGATGTGAGGAGACCAGTATTTTTGTGGGTAACGCTTTCAATCGTTCAATGGACTGGCGAAATTCAGTAAGGCTTGATTCTTGATGGCCATACCAAGGGAAGGAAGTTAAGTCATAATCAAAGGCAAACAGAATCTGCTTACGCTCATAGTAGAAGCAGTAATGATCCATCGTATGACCTGGAGTGAAAATGGGATCCAATACAATTTCGCCTATCTGGAAGGGCGTTTCTTCAGTGTAACTATGTGTGGGTGGACAGTTCTGGAAACCCATTACAGTTCGGGCGAATTGCTGCCAAATAGCTGCTAGTTCCTTTCCAACAAATCGGTGAGAGAGTGCAACGATATTTCCGCTTGTGGTGAAGGCTTCTTGGGGAACATGTATTGGTTGACCGTTGAACACCCAGTTTCCTGCAGAATGGTCTGGGTGTGTGTGAGAGTTGATGATGTAACTGATATCAAACTCATTTTTGATTGCCTTCAGCAACGGAATACCACAGCCTGTGTCAACTAGCACAGTTTCCTCAGCCTCTACAAGGATGGAGTGGGCGCGAGGAAAACGTCCCTTGTTTTCACCATGCAGAAGGGAAATCTGATCTATGAGAGGTTCTAATCGCTTGCGGATCATTCGTCGTCGTTCTTTGTGTGGGGCTTGTTGTCAATTAAGTTGTTGGATGGGCTGATATTCCTCTTGGGGTTGCATATTTTTTTGGGGGGTTTTTAGGGGTTCTAGCGCAGGGAGGAGTGGGGTGAATGAAGACGCAGGCCATTTCAGGCGCTCAACCTCCACTAGACCCGCTCATCGGGCATTTCGTTCACTACATGATCCTAGCCTGGGGCATTATCCTCTTGGTAGGGAACTTCATTGCTGCCATCTTCATAGCTTCAGGTGTCATCTACTGGTTAACCGGGTGGAATCCTTCTCGAGGAAAACAGATGGTGATTGGGGGAATCGTTCTCTTTATTGCAATACAATGGATGGCCTTCACTACACCATGGTTGCCATTTCTCCTTTAGCAACACGAATGCAAGGAAAAGCAAGATGACTGTGGAATAATTACAAAGTGAGATAGTGCACCAATTGTTTGGTCATATTCACGAGGTCATCAATTCGAACCCATTCATCGGGTTTATGTGCCGAGGTGTTATCAAGGGTCGTGGCTCCAATTCCGAGAATTTTGTCAATTCCGCAAGCTTGCGTGATGAAGCCCATGTCTGTTGAAACTGCTGCCCCTCCAACGATGAATTCACTGTCTTGAAAACCATGCACTGCTTGTAATGCTTTTTGTATTTTTTTCGCATAGGGGCTCGTGATATCCGCTTTGAAGGGAGGTGTAGAATGGATTGTTGTGATCTCAACGTTGACTGCTTTGCTCTTTGTCTTGCCCCGTTCAACGGCGGCATCGATTTCTTGAACTACTTGTTCATAAGACTCTTCAAGAATGTAGCGTCGGTTGATGACAATTTCACATTCAGCTGGAACAATGTTGCTCTTGGTCCCACCGTGAATGATGTCAATGTTAAACATTGGAGTCACTTTGTCTGATGGGGCTCCAAGGCTTCGGAGTAAGGGAATCACAGGTATAGACGATTCCCGTTTCTCAACCTCTTCTTTGAGCGCATACAGTTCGTTCAAGATGGGAATCATTGCCTCTATCGCATTGATTCCTAGAAAATTGATGCCCGAGTGGCAGCTGCGTCCTTTCGTGCGAATCTTCACATCGATGTTCCCAGCAACGCCAGCGATGAGAAAGGGCATTTGGGCGCCGAGTTCCGTGTTGATTACATGCCCTTGGACATATCCTTCCTTGGCTAGGTGATAGATCCCCGGATAGACGCCAATTTCTTCATCCGTACACAGAGTGCAGATGATGTTAAAATGGGGTTGAAGTCCCAACTCGTGGAGAATTTCTAGAGCAACCACCATACTGGCGATGCCACATTTCATATCAATTGCGCCACGTCCATAGAGTTTCCCATTTTCTATGACGGGATTGAAAGGGTCTTTCGTCCATGGTTCTTCAATGGGAACTACATCCATGTGAGCATAGATGGTGACAGGTTCTTTTCGCCCGTAATCGCGACGTGCAACGAGATTCACACGGGGACCTTCTAACGAATAGGGAATTTTGTCGATTTTGTCTGTGGGAATAATGACCTGTTCGGTACTGTAACCTAGGCTTCGGAAAATGGGTTCGAGATACTGAACAATTTCTTCGTAATTATTTCCAGGGGGCACCACTGTTGGAATACGAATGAGATCTTCGAGTAACGAGACAAGACGATCGCGTTTCGCCTCCACAGCGTTGAAAATCTCTTTTTGGCTTTGTTGTGGAGTTGGTGGTGGTTCCTTATGTGGTGTTACTTCTTTGTGAGTAGAGGTAGTAGATTTCACGCTAGCCCGTGTGCAAAAAGGATACAAAAACCCCAAAAAACGTGATTCAAAAAAAGGCAAGGTGTCATGGATGCATGATGAGTTTCTCGAAAATAATTCTTGTGATACACGTTCCCTCCGAAATCCCTTTACATAGTCTTCGAAAGTAAGTTTTTGATGAATGCCATTCGTCAGGCCTTTGCGAGTCACTCAGAAACGGTGCGGGATTATTTCGTTGCGTTAATTGAAGTGGATTCTGGAATTTACAATATTGCTCAACTAAAAACAATACTAGAAGCGCCTGACTCGACCATTCGTATGGAAACCGAATGGCTCCAATCCTTGCTCGAAGCCATCCGTATAATCCAGAAGTATATTCGTCTGGTTGAACGATGGGTGGAACATACAATGGGGCTTGCGAAGAATCTTGGCGCTACTCAGAGCGAACTGATTCAACTTGAGCGCTTTGAAATTCGGGCCGCAGAGATGGTTAAGTCAAAAGACTTTGATCAAAAATACCTCCGCTGGGTTCTTGAGGATGCAGCACAGGAACTAGACCGCCTCATTGTCACAGCTCATGAACTCCTTCATGCTGCTCCACGCCTAATCGAATTGACGGAAAAATTTCAAGGCCCCTTCTTTTTTGGCACACAACAAATTGCTAAGAACTGGGAGGAACATTCTCGACGTGAGTTCCTCATACCGCTTTCTACGATTCTCCAAGAGCTTGACACAACCGGAGACAAATCAGTCACACTTCAGCAATTTGGTCAGTATCTTGACACGATACTCCAGGTGGTCAATGCGATGCCCGTATTAGTCATTGACTCCTCGGCAATTTCTACATATTCTCCCCAAGCTCTTCAATCTAATCTTGGGCTGATTCAACAACTCATTGACGGGGCAGAGCATCTCCAGCAATTCATTCAAATCCGCTCACAGGTATTTTCTGTTTTGGTGAATGAACAAACCGCTCTGTGGAATGCAGTACTTCCTCCGGATACTCCTGTTGCCCAGGTGTTGATTACGCTAGGTTTGAATCCGTCACAAGAAACAATTAAGCTCCTCCCTAACCCCATCCCCACAGACACCTTGTCATTGGCACTAAAACAGGCTGAAGAAGCGCTCACCATCTGGGATATTTCCATTGAAGCCTCAATGCCGTATCTCAACAAGGCACTAGTTCTCAACCAAATTCTCCAATCGCCGACTATCGCAAAATTCCTGCAAGCCGACCAACAACGGATGCAATTATATCATGAATGGCGTCCTCGCATCACTGCAACACTTGAAAGTCTCCGCAATTCAATTGACACCTGATAATCACTTTTTCTTGCGTTTTCGAGAAGGTCGAATTTTGTCTTGCATTTCCGAAAAGTCGCAACCCACAACCTCAATGTTGTCTAAATTTCCTTCTCCCAATCCACGGTTCATAGCTTCTTGAATTAAAGGCATTTTTTCTGGTTTCATACCCATTAACGCAGCACCTACCGCATCAACTGCCACAGCATCCCGTCCAACGAGAAATACATTAGCTGGAATTCGTGTCTTCTGACCTGATCCGGGTCCAGGATAAGCAAAGGTTCCATCCAATATTGCCAAGTCAATACCGCCAACCACTTCAAACAAATCGAGCAACACCGAATCCAAAATCTTGTGATATTGTGCCTTCTTTTTCATCGGGGGTAGCCCGAAGAGATTCTTGATAACAGATCCCTTTTCATAAAATCGCAGGGTATGTGTGCTGACCAAAACTCGTGATTCAAATAAGAGATGAGACAACGTCATTTCCTCACCTGCAATAGTCACCGTCCGCGTGTCCGTATCCTCAGAAAGATTGTAAGGCACAACCCGGTCAGAATAGAGTTCTCTCCAAATCTGTAATCGCTCAGTACCAGTACCACGATAATTATCGGACTCAATAAACCATAACTTTTGAGCTTTAGAAAAACTCTCTATGATGGCTCGAGCAACAGGAATCGTGGTATACTGTTCCTGCTTTGGCGCAAAGACACCTACTTTCACCAATATTTCCCGCTCAGGCGTATTCAGATCAGAGATCCCGTCAATGAGTTCCACAGCCTGAGCAAAGGAAGACGAAACATCACTACCCAGTTCCATAAGCGCAACTTTTACCAACTATATCTACACCTAACAATACACTAGTTTCGTGTCTAAGATTTCATGACGGACTAAAAGTCTATTCACTACATAACACGGTCTCAGAAAACATTGGGTGCTTTCATGGCTGATAATTGTGGATTTTATTGGGTTGAGGAAGGGACACTTGCTGGTTCCGCTTATCCTGGAGCCTGTCTTGATTGGTTATACCACCATCAGGGAATTCGAGCCATTATCTCCCTTGAACGATTACAGCTTCAGGATCTTGAAACCGCTAAAGAATTAGGGTTTCAGCTTGTGACTGTTCCAATTCCCGATTTCACACCCGGCTCATTAGCCCAGCGTGAACAAGTTTTGACAGCAATTGATACGTTCCAAAAAATCGGACTTCCCACTTTAGTTCATTGTCAAGGTGGTCTTGGTCGAACGGGGATGATTCTAGCCCTCTACCTCGTTCAGTACAAAGGAGTTCTTCCTCAAGATGCAATTTCTCGGATACGGACGATTTGTCCTGGGTCCATTGAAGAGGGAACGGGGCAGGAAGAAGTCATACGTTCAGTTGCTAATGATTGAAGACAATTAGTGCCAACGTGACTCGTTAGAGGTCTACTTTTTTGACTGCTTTCCGTTTCAAGAACTGACCGTGGCCGCGTTCTCCCACGAATTTTCCGTCACTTACTACGACTTTTCCTCGTGAAATTGTGGTGTTTGGATATCCTTTGAGTTGCCAGCCTTCAAAGGGGCTCCAATCACAATTGGTCTGGAGATCCTCTGCGTGAAGAGTGACCTTCTTGTTTGGGTCAAAAATTACAATGTCTGCATCACTGCCAACTGCAATTGTGCCTTTCTGCGGGTACATGCCGAAGAGTTTGGCAGGATTCGTACTTGCCAAACCGATGAGGTGATTGATCGAGAAACGTTGTTTTCCGACTCCTTCGGTGTACATGAGTGGGAACATTGTTTCAACGCCGGGTAATCCGAAGGGAATTTTCCGGAAATCACCTTTCCACATGGCTTTCTGTTTAGTATCAAATGTACAGGTATCAGTGGCAATCACTTGAATATCGCCGTTAACTAATCCCTGCCAGAGCTGTGTATTGTCTTCTTTTTTCTTGATTTGTGGGCAGGTTGCATACAGGTGTCCGTTTTCTCCCTTGAATACTGCATCATCGAGTAACAAGTATTGGGGGCAAGTTTCAGCATAAACGTCAACACCCCGCGCTTTGGCATCATGGACGTATTGTGCACTTTCACCAGCGGACATGTGGACGATATACAAGCGTCCTCCTGTCACTTCAGCCCATTTGGTGGCACGTTGCACGGCTTCTGATTCAGTGTAATCGGGTCTGGACAATGTGTGGGCATAAGCTCCCCATTTTTCCTTTTCTTTAGCGTATCGCTCAATGAGCATCTCCAAGACATCCACGCTTTCTGCGTGGACGCCAATCATCCCGCCGTACTTCTTGGTCTCTTCCAGGGCTTGAAAGAGCATGCCATCGTCTGCCATCCAGCCTTCATTCTTGTAGATCATGAACATTTTGAAGGTCGGAATTCCATAATCGATGACTTGTTTGATTTCGGCTTGGGTTGCTTCATTCCAATCCGTGATGGCGGCATGGAGCCCATAATCAATGCAGACCTTCTCGTCGGCTTCTTGGCGACGAGCCTTTACAGCGTCCATAATGGAGTGACCCTTTTGTTGAATGGCAAAATCTATGACGGTTGTAACTCCGCCCATTGCAGCGGCTTTTGTACCATTTTCGAAATCATCTGCAGATAT
>JAEOSA010000061.1 GCA_016840595.1 Candidatus Hermodarchaeota archaeon
TTTCATGAAAACGGAAAACGCTCCGCTTACTCTTTTGAGTCGGGTGGGTTTGCCTGAAGCAGGTCGTAGGCGAGTTCGGTCGCGGTTCGGATTAATTCGCGACATTTCGACTCCCAAAGTCTTTGTACACGATATTTTTTCCTACCTTCATCGCTTGAGATATCAAGATCCAATATGTCACGGCATCGGATATTTCCAAAGTGCTCAACAAACAGGTTCACCATGGTCTGTCCAAATTGATAGGGAGAAGAGTCTTGAGGCGTTTCCGAAACTTGGGATCGACCAAAACGAAGTCCTAGTCCCATGACTGCTCCACTGAGAGCTCCACAGACTTCTCCATGGCGACTAATACCTGCTCCAAAGCCAGTCGCGATGCGGGGTATGATTTCGCTAGTTATGTTCTGGGTCTCACTAAGAGCTAGCAGGACAGCTTCTGAACAAAGGAATCCCTTTTCTGTATATTGTACGGCTCGATTTACCGTTTCCTTCTTTGAAAGCACTTCTCATACCTCATTGGCTATCAAGTTCGACTTGTCCTCAACTACTTTTGGTTTCCGTAGTGTGCACCATATCCTTAGTGTTAATGGTTTCTGAAGATGGAGAATCAGTTCGGTACCTCCAAAGGATGACCACAAGAATTACGATACAAATCGGAAGAGCCCAGAGTTGAATCTCTGATGTCATGAATGCTACAATGACTTGCGTAATCGCAGCTCCAGCAATGAAACCTACAGCAATAACCTGTCCACGTTTCGAAAACCATTCTTTCCCATATTTTCTATTGGTATAAAGACGAAGGAATCCACCAATGGAAAAGGGAATGAAGTAAGAAGGAGGTAAGAACATTGCGAGAGCAATACCCAGGGGTGCTATCGGAGTGTAAACAGAAAGAACTCCAATAAGACTTCCTGCTACCAGAAAGGAGAGTAAGTCGAAGCTTCCTCCCATTCCGCCTGTGGCAAAGATTGAGACGATCGCATAACCCTGCAACACTCCAACAGCAGGAAATGTTTCAGATGGAAACCCGATAAGATACCAAGCCGCTAAGACAAAAATAATGCTCGTGATAGCACCTGGGATTATCTTTAATAATTGGGCAATGAGAATTGATCGGCGAGGAGTCTCAGTCATAGAGCCAATTTTTAGATTTCCGAGTGTATCTGTAGTTGTGAAGGGGTTAATCGCTGCATAAGCCATGAAAGGGACATAACCTTCCAGTCCGACAACTGCTAATGGAATTTCATAAAATGCCAGTCGTTGGGCACCCATTCCCATCCCTGCTTCACCTACAAATTTGACCAATACATATGTGTCAATTAGTGCTACAGGCAAAAGCAAGAGAAGTGAGATAACAATCACAATCCACGCTGGAAATGGACTAAAAACATTGAGGCCCAAGACGATAATCACAAAGATTATTGTGATTAATAAATAGGTCAGACCTAATCGGCGATTTCGTACTAAACCAAAAACAAAGGCCTTGGCATAATCTGCAAATCCCACATTAGTTGTTTCAAGAAGGTCCGGTTTGCTTGCATCAGATGGATTCTTTTCTTCGGAATCAGGTGAACTTACGTTATCCTCCTCTTCCTGTTTCGCTGGTCGGATTCGATTACGAAGTCTGACAACAAAAAAGGCCACTATTCCACTAAGAAGCATTACACCAAGGGCAGGGCTAATCGTATAAGCAAAGAGGAGGTTGAAGTACATGTCCATACCCGTCGCCCCAGGAACTACTAATCCTTGAGCGACAAGAATAGGTGATATCACCAAATAGGTGATGAGTCCTGCAAACAGCAAAGTAATGGAAATTTTTGAATCTATAATGAATGAAATTGCCATCAAGCTGATATTGAACAGAAATCCAAGGGCAAATCCCGGTGGCAAGAGGGGAGTGAGATCTAAACTAATTGTTGAGAATCCGATGGGTTGCAGGAGGACATCCACCCAATACTGAATCACAGTTACCAGGATTCCAATGCCCAAGGCCCAAAACATGAAGCGACTTCGTTGCCCTGTTTGCATACAAGTATCGATAGTCACTCCACTGGCCAAGTAAAAGGGGAACTTTGTTTCTTTTCGCGTTTGCACATAATCTATTACAGCCAATGCTACGATGAAACCAAGAAAGGTGGCAAGGATCACCCATCCTAAATGAAAGATAATGGGGGGAATCCAGCGTGGATCTATGGCACTCCCAGTAAGCAAGACATCCTGAGGGGGTGCCAACCACCACGGAAGCGTGTATGCTGTATACGCTTGAACATAAATTGAAACCGAAAGCACCCAATAAATAACGAATCCCGTTGAGGCGATCATTGTAGTGGTAATTTCTTGCCGACTTGAATTCCCACGCATCACCTGAAATAACGTATATGCCGTGAGAACTGTAATTATACCAAAACCGAGACCAAAGCCGAAGTTCATGCCAAGATAAGCGTTAATCGTCGTATAGACAACATTGAGGATAATCGCCAGTGCGATTCCCCGTGCTGTCAAACTACGGACTAGCGGTTTCCCCGATTGTATCCTAGATGAAGTTGTATCTGTGTCACAAATTGGTTCTGGTTGGGAACCGTCTGGCCCGAGTTCATCGCCTAGATGTTCTGAATCAGTCACTGAGAGCTCCTCGTCTTCCACTTACCGGGGCGTCTTTCTGTGATTCTCCAGCAGTCGTCGTTTGTAGTACATATGCATTGTGAAGATTGCATAAAATCGCATTTTTCATCACCAAGAACATCTAGGTGTGGTCAGTGTACAAAGAGAATCTGTGAATAACTGCTCAGAACAGTGGTCACCATGTGAACAGGTACAACATTTCTCGCGTTTTTACAGATAATCACACTAGGATGAACGCATAACTCAAATACTTAGAATTACTTCTCGGTTGTGAGGTCAGGGTCATAATGATTGATTTTCAACTCACCGACGACCAACTAGCTCTGCAAGCTAAAGCCCGAGAATTCGCTTTGAATGAAGTGCTCCCAGTGTCGCAGCACTATGATCAGACCGGGGAATTTCCTCGAGAAGTGATTGCAAAAGCACACAAACTCGGATTGATGAATCTTGGTGTTCCAAAGAAATATGGCGGACCTGAATATGGTCAGCTCGAATCGGTGCTTGTGGTCGAAGAAATGGCAGCCGCTTGTGCTGGAATGACTACCTCTATTTACGTTAATGACTTGGGCACAACACCCATCATCCTCGGGGGCTCTGAAGACCAAAAACAGAAATGGCTTAAACCTCTCTCCAAGGAACTCCAGTTTGTCTCTTTCGCCACTAGCGAACCTGGCATGGGATCAGATGTCGCTGGAATAAAAACCACTTACAAACGGAAGGGCGACACCTTCATCCTGAATGGCAATAAGTTCTGGATTACCAACGGGAATCATGCCGATGTGTTTGTCGTTTTTGCTAGACAACAGGGGACTGAACGCCATCAGGGACTCTCAGCGTTTATCGTCCCCAGTGATGCAGAAGGCGTATCAACTGGTAAACCGTTGAAAAAGCTTGGCCACCGCGCTTCTGATACAGCTGCAGTTATGCTAAGGAATGCAAAGGTGCCAGCAGAAAACATTCTAGGAGCCGAAGGCACTGGTTTCCTTCTAGCCATGATGACTTTCGTCAAAACTCGTCCAGCTATTGGTGCAATGGCTACTGGGCTAGCTCGTTCAGCTATGGAATATGCCATGAACTATGCGAAACAACGCGATGCTTTTGGAAAGAAAATCAGTAGCTTCCAAGCCATCCAAACCTTGGTCGCAGATATGTATGCCCGTATTGAAGCCATGCGTCTCCTAACATGGCGGGCTGCCTGGCTAGTCGATACACGTGCCGATGGAAACATTGCCAACGTAGCCTCGAGCTGTGCTAAACTCGTTGGTTCCGAGGACGCCATGAAAATTGTAACCGACGCTCTCCAAATTTATGGAGGAAAAGGCTACCTCGAACAATATCCCATCCAGAAACTCTTCCGAGACGCAAAACTCTACCAGATCTATGAAGGAACTAGCCAAATCCAACAGTATATCATCTCACGGTTCCTCTTCAAGGAATATGAGCCCATAATGAAAAATTTCTAAAATGGTGCTAATAATAGTACTAATCCAAGAATTCCGTGATTGTGATTCCCTCGTAATATTTGAGCACTTCGAGGGCTCTTAATGTAAGCCATTTACTTGGTTGCTTGGATTCCTCTATAGTAGTGTACATAGGTGATCGGAAGTTTTGCCAATTAATCCATTTCCCATTTTGCGCCTGGTTTTTGATTAACACAAGTGCATCATTCATTCTGGAATCATAGCTAATTTTCGCTGAAACAAGAGCGTGCATTGCATCTAGTGCATCAGAATTGTAGCTGTGGGGAAATTTGAACTTCATCCATCCTTTCTTCTCAATGAGTTTCATATCCGGATGTTTTCGCAAAAAGCGGTTTTTCTCATCGAGATGGTCCTGTCCCTTCAATTTGGAGGTTGTACGAACAAATTCTTGATTTCTCTCTGGTAAATACTTGTAGATATTATTCTCAAGGAGTCTTTGTGCACACAGGTCAATACCTTTAATCGTTCGAGTTGTTCTTTGCTTCGATGGAATGGCATTGAGAGCCCGTAGGATTTGAGGTAGCGCCATGTAGCAATTTGAAATCAATCCTCTAGTAAAGCACTGGATTGCTCCCCCAGTATCAACAAAGCTTGATAGTAAATATTCCAAAGCTCGTTGTGTGCGTTCATCGTCCTGGTAACCAAAATGGATAACCGCTTCCAACATACTTGCGGCTAAACAGATGAAGAGACGGCTTTTAAGAGTAGCGTGGATGAAACCGCCATTCGGTGCTTGCCCGGTCTCGAAAATATGGTCAATAGCATTTTCAATCTGTTCATTACGAGTAGCATACATATTGTTTAGGAAATGCAATTGCCAGTATGTTCCACGATATAATTCATAATTCCCATATTTCCCAAATTTAAACGACCAATACCTGTTTTCCTTCTGGTTGCTTAAGATCTCATGAATTGGTCGATACGAATTGATTGATTTCCGTAGTTTATCAAGCTGGATTGTATCTGTGTGTTCCAAAACATTTCGATAGGTGAGATATTTCACAGGTGGATTATTGTCTTCTAAAAGCCAGTCGATGACTGTCTGTTTAACCTCATACATAGTTATCCTCTGAAACATTTTATAAAAAAAGATTAGGGACTTAACAGCCCCGTTGGAATAAATTATTATCGATTAGTCTTCGTCCTCGTCTTCGAAGAGATTTTTACTTGACTTACGTGCACGCTGCATACTCATCGCTGCATCCTCATCTGCAATAGGAGCAGCTTGGGCAACACCCACGACAGAACGTTTACTCATCTCTTCTTTTTGCCGTTCCGCAACTTGATCGGCTTCGGCGATTTCCTCATCAAGAACCTTGTCAGCTTTCTCAATAGCTTTTATCAGTGATGCCGGAGCTCGATTTCGCACGGCTCTATACGCACTTTGAGTGTTTTCGAGGATTTTCTTGCTCTTTGCAACTTCGCCCCGATACTGTTCCTCACCTGCTCGTTGCACGGCGTAAGTGGCTGGTAGTTCGACATCAAGAGTTTCGATGATAGGTTTGGCATCATCGGTGACTTTGACTCGTTTAGTCATCACTCGCATTCGTTGGTTGCCTTCCTCATCCATGTAAGAAACTTGAACTTGGATGGGTACTTCTTTTTCTTTCACTTTCGCAGCTGGAGCGAGCCGGACATAAACTTCCCGGTCCTCAGTTACGGATCCAATCCGAATGCCTTTTTTCAGTTGCTCTGCATCGGTTCCACCAAGTCCGCTAACTTCAGCTACCTCGACATCTTCAGGGGCAATGATTCGCATTTTCACTCCCCTGGCTACAATCTTCCCACTTGAGGATGAACTCATGGCGGCTGCAATTTCAGAGGCTTGAGCGTAGAACATGGTTCCACCAGTTTGCATAGGCATCACAGCGAGCGCTTCTAGCGCCATAAAGGCAGATGGATCTTTAATCCCAACCACGTCAATGATGATACTTGCATTGGCAGCTTTGATAGCTAAATCTTCGTATAGTTGAGCCCCTGTTGTTGAAGAACCTTCGAGGGCTCCAACGCCTTCATTGGCGAGACCATCAGTGAGGAGAATGATGCGTCCGCCCCGATCCTTCATGATGACATACCCAGCTACCATAGCGGGTCCTAGAGCAGTCATGTCAATGTCTCGGAGTTTTTCAATATTCGAGACCCATTTTTTCTTGGTTTTCTTCAGAGGTTTTAACTCGACATCTTTCAATTTCTTCTCCACAGCTTTAGTGATTTTTTCCACATTGTATCGCATATCACCTGAAAGTGTGAAAACTTCCTTCATATTTTCATCATAACAGTAAACATCACTGTGGAAGGCTACAAGGCCAAAAGTTGTTTCAGGAGCATTGACGCTCAAATCGGTCACGGTTCGAATCAGTGACTCTTTCACCGCTGCTAATTTGCCACCGCTCATTGATCCAGAAATGTCAATCACAGCAAGCAGTGTATCCTCTGTGATGGGTTTAGTACGAGTAAGCTGTCCCAACAGGAACTCAGACAGATCCGTTCCCGGCATAAGGTCCTTCGGGATGACGTTCAAGGTGCCACAAAATTCACATTGGAAGGTCTTGCCTTTTGTGGTTGAAACTTGGATAATGTCGGGGTTAGTTAGTGCACCACCACAATTACTGCACATGATGGGACGGGTTTTAATCTCTTCGATTTTTTCTTTGATATCGGCAAAAGAGACACGCCCCACCCAAGGCATGTCTTTGAGAACTTTTGCATCTCTTGGAAAGAATTCAGAACTAGTTTTGAACAAATGTTTCAAATCCTCTTGTAATTCGTTGGAGTACGCAGTGTAATTGATGTACAAAAGCTTGTCGTCAAAGAGGCTGCGAAGTTATCCCACTTCTTGTGATGAGGAAATCATCTGACGTGCTTCATTAGAATCTCTCTCAAAATTCTTCTTTGTATTAATAATGAAGTGTTAAATCAGAGTAATTATCCGCTGGGTAGTAGTTGCGAATTTTTCCAAAAAAATGGATGGAATGGAATTTTCTTCCAAAGACTGCATGAGTCCACAAGAGCGTATTTACTTGCGATATCTTCAAGGCACCCAGAAGCTTCCTTTCCTGGCAACCAATGTTTTTAGCTACGGCTTTTTGATTCTAGAGAAGCAACGCATCCTTTAGCGGGGATTCGAGCTATGAAACGAATTTGGAGTATACTTGCTATTTGCCTACTTTTCACCATTAGTGTAACGATTATACCTACAGTAACTCTTGCTCAGCATGGTCCACAATCAACCGATCCGTTCATTTTTGTGGACTGGCAGCGGAATCAGTTTTCCGATACAAGTACATGGGATAGTACGAACACGGAATGGTTGTTTGGGGAAACACTCCAACTGATCATTACTTACGAAAATGACACAGACATCGCAGTGAATGAGTATCAAGCCGATCGGGGTGATCTCATGAAATTCACTCTGATTGTTCCGAAAGCGTTCTTTGAACAAGGGGACACGGAGTTAGAGATGGCGACGATTGGCCTCGACATGTGTAATGAAACTCATTCTGCTGGCATCTGGATGGATTATTTCGCAAAGACAGGTGACTGGAATGTATTCAGTGCTCTTCATGACATGATGCCCAGCGACCCACGAGACCCCGTGGAATTCTTTACTTTTCAGGGTGGATTCACCACTGAAGACTCGACCATGCTTAACATCACCTTTACTGGGTTTTTCAACGCGTTCGCACCTATAGGTGTGTATCATAGCTATACTCATGCTATGGACGACGAGAACAACTTCATCTATCCTAGTTGGTTCAATCTAGGCTACACTGGCGATATGCCCATGCCCCCCATTGCTCTTGAATGTGAACTGGACTTCCACCATGGTTTCATGCCAATGCCCGAATACGAATTACGACTATTGAACGGGACAACTTTAACGCCCATTCAGTACGCTGAAGCTGGAGATCCCCTCATTGTCGAACTGACTATGACTGAACCAGTCGGTTATGCCGGTTTCTCCTTTGACTGGATTATTGATGGAGGCTGGCAACAAGAATACGTTATTCGGATGAACGTCTCATATCCTGAAGATTATTCGGACTTTAACACGGCTTGGTACGAGTATGAAGCGTGGCTTCATCCTTGTCTTGGCTTCTCCTATAATGCAACAACAGATGTTGCTGAAGCCTTTGCGTTTTACAAGTATGAATCCTACGTCTGGGATGATTACGGTAATGGAATGGGTAACTGGATGTATCAACCAGAGATGCTCATCAATACCTCTATCCTTACTGATTTCATCGTCTTTGATCCTTTAAGCGGTGATATCGATCCACAAACTATTCACTGGAAGTTCTCGTTAACCGAGACTGTCCTTAACCACGGTAACGATAATTACGGTGGATTCTTCCATGTTTGGGCTGGACAGCCCCGGGAGCATGGCACTTCCACAATTGATGGAAAACGAGCCGAGCCCAGCATGAGCTTCTGTGAGACAGATGGTTTTCGATTTGGATACAATGACTTCCTAGCCAATGGCTTCATTCGCGACGCCCTTACCGGAGAAATCCGAACACAAGCAGATCCCCTTGAGCACCTCAACATTTCCATGGATGTACATGCATCCTCTGAACTCTTTGAACACTTCAGTGATCCAGACAATTCTACTGGACAATGGGAACGTGAAGAACTCACATTAGAGACTATAACCCTCTGGATTGGCGGAAATGCTTGGGGATGGAATGACACGCATAATTGGAACGCCTATGCAAGCATCGATCTTCTCATTGATGCTGAAACCTTGACAGTGATTGACCAATACTGTAGCATTGTCAACGAAACCTGGTTTAGCATGGACGGTTTAATGGTAAGTCGGGTTGAAACGAACACAACAGTTGGTCTCTCAAATCTTATTCAGGTGTTTGGCGTTGAACTTGACATTACGGAACAGTTGACGAAGTTTAACGTAGAAATGAAATTCCTCAATGGAGCACCTCATGGCGACTACTGGTTTGAGTTCCAAGCACAACAAAACCGCACTATCTACTGGAATACGACTGGTACCTGGGAACCTCAATGGTGGTACATGGAGTTCCTCTACTTTGGTGGACGAACTCAATGGACTCCCTCTTGGTTCACTCTAGGCAATACCTGGTCTTATATTCCTGAGTTATGGGCGGTTACTGAAGACGGTGCACTCGATTTAGACGGCGACCTCGAAACTATCGCTGACCAGTACTATGTAAAGCGGGTTTACAACTGGCACGACGACCATGAATGGACGGATGATTCACTCTTCGTCCATATCACCTTTGATCCAACACCCATGTTTGAACATCAAGGCGACGAGTTCATGTCCTCCAGCTGGATGGGCTTACACACTGACCGAGTAACTTACCAGTGGAACGAATCTTTCTACTGGTATCACAGCAATGACTTATCTCTCGTCAGTGCACCCGAAATGGCATCGATCATCGATACCGTCTGGCTGAATATGACTGAACAAATCCCAGCCCCTGGATACCATGGCATAGCCTGGATGACCCTCAACCGAACCTGGAATGATATCCAAGCCGAATGGTGGTGGCTCGATGATAACACCTGGGAATTTTCCTGGTTCGGCTTTGACACCACCCAAGGCTTTGTACTCGCCTTTGATGACAACTCAACAACCCATGCAAACTTCCACACTGCCTTCTCTGGCCTCCTCCTGTTTACAGATAACCAGACACTTGGAGGCAACGGAGTTCCCG
>JAEOSA010000274.1 GCA_016840595.1 Candidatus Hermodarchaeota archaeon
CGGCTTCCATATCCTGGATAATACGCTCTCTTGCAGAGATTGCTTCTTCTTCAGTGTTAGCCACAAAAAGCCCTGCTCCAGCAATCGCATTATCTAAATCAGGAGCTGCAATTTTGATACCTGCAGCTGCAACGACTTCTTTCACAGGAGAAAAACGTTCCCGGGGATCTCGAATCTCATCAAGCGGTTTGGGCATTAGAAGGGCTCGCGCATGGGTGGTTATTGGTTCTGGGAGCCCACCAACTACAATTGTGTCACCTTTGTTCAGAACACCATCATAAATGATCGAATCAATAGTTACACCTAATCCCGATTCTTCCTTTACTTCGAGGACAACACCTTTTGCAGGACCTGAGGTTACTTTGAGCTGTTTTTTGAAGAATTGTTGGGCTAACCCCACTAAAACCAAGAGTAAATCCGACAAGCCCTCCCCAGTTTTTGCGCTTGTTGGAACGATTGCCACTGTTTTAGCGAAATCAGTGATGCGATCATATCGATCAGATTGAAAATCTTCCCGTGAAAGATCTCCCATAACTTCGTAGATTTTTTCATCTAATTGTCCTCTTACATATTCGGATTGGGCGGCTATCGATTGGGAGATGATCCATGTTTCTTGGGGTTTCCACCCTGGTAGTCGATCAACTTTATTAAGTGCGATTATGAAAGGCGTTTTACGAGCGCGGAGAATACGAAGAGACTCATAAGTTTGGGGTTGGAGGCCATCTACAATATCAACGACTAAGATTGCAATGTCAGCCACAGCGCCTCCTCGTTTTCGAAGGTTAAAGAATGCAGCATGACCTGGCGTATCAATAACGAGTAGTCCAGGAAGAGTAAGTCGGCGTTTAAACGATTTCATGAGAGGACCAACAAGTTCTTTCACGGTTGAAATCGGGAAAAAACTCGCTCCAATTTGTTGTGTGATACCTCCAGCTTCTCGGGCTTGAACTCCAGTTCCACGGATTTTATCTAGCAGGCTCGTTTTTCCAGTGTCAATATGACCCAACATGGTGACAATTGGTTGACGGATTGGCATTCGTGGCACCTTCTTTGACAAACTGGAATAATGGGAGCAATGGTCTCTCGTTTGGTGGGACCAGATTGCGATATTTAAGGCTTATGTAGTTAGATTCTGAACCCACCAAGAATTATTCCACCTAGAGAAGGTTTTTTGTAAACGAAGTCAATTGTGCCTGCACAAGGTGTTTCCAATGGAACAAACTCTGCTTGTGCTAAAACCGGATGCGACAATGCGACGTGGTGTTAGTGCTGCGGTCTTTGAACAAATTTTGAATGCACTTCCGGATATAACGATTAAAGGTTTCATAGAGATGGCCGTACCACAGCATTTAGCAGAAAAGCACTACGCCATCCATCAAGGAAAATTCTTCTATCCTTGGTTGCTGCAATTTATCCAAGTTGGTCACGTGATTGCAACAGTATTAGAGGGCAAAAATATCGTCGCTCGTCTTCGCGATGTTCTTGGAGCCACTTTTGTTGAGAAGGCTAGCCCCGAAAGTCTTCGTGGAAAATATGGTCTGGTGGGTGGAGTAAATGTTGCTCACGCCTCTGATGAACCTGGAAATGCAAAAAAGGAAGTAGCTCTTTGGCAACGCGAAGCGAATCTGAATCTTGCCCAAGACGGATTTGAGCCCATCAACGCGTATATTGCTAGGTGGAAAGAAACCCCAGTATTAGCTACTTACGATATTCGCCAGATTTGTCAGGAATATGCTCAAGAGTACCTAAATCGAGAACTGCACCAAACTCAGATAACAGAATTCTTGGTGGAAGAATGCCCAGAATCGCCTCACCAGGATCTTCAACAACTTGCAGATGCAATTTTGGGGAATATGGACCTAGACCGAGATAAGTCATAGGCGAATCGAAAACAATTGCATCTAACGACTTGGACCCTAGAAGTGTTGTGCCCTATTTTCCTTCTTTGGACTTTGATTTTTTCTCTGTCTTCTTATCTTTGGGTTTGGGTTTTTCTTCCTTCTTCTTCGCCTTAGGTTTCGCCTTGGGCTTTGCCTTAGGCTTTTCTTCCTTCTTCTTCGCCTTAGGTTTCGCCTTGGGCTTTGCTTTCACTTTTTTCCTAGCCTTGACAGCTTGAGCACGGCGACGAATCCGTTCTTCATACACTTCTGTCCATTTAAGGCGGCGGGCTCTTCGTTTTAGATAGATTTCACTCCGACGACATTTACTTGAACAAAGATACAGGAGGCTACCATCACCCTTCACATAGATGGATCCGGTTCCGGGTTCGACATCTGTCCCACAGAATGAACATGTATATTTTTTGACCATTCATATTCCCATCCTTATTGACGATTAGGGCGTTCTTATCTTTCGAGCCTCGCGCTCTGTTTCACGGAGTAACAGGATGTCGCCTTCTCGGATTGGACCCTTCACATTGCGGGTGAGGATGCGACCTTGATCACGTCCTTCTAGTACACGAACTCGTACTTGGATGATTTCTCCGGTGAGCCCAGTTCGACCTACGACTTGGACTACTTCACATGGAATACCCGCGTCTTCTTTACTCATTTTGGGGTCACCAGTTCAGGTTCCCTATTTTTGTAAATCCTTTAGTTTCTTGGTTAGGTCATCGATGAGCCGTTGTGCTTCACCGGCTTCAATGATGGCTGCAGAGGC
>JAEOSA010000275.1 GCA_016840595.1 Candidatus Hermodarchaeota archaeon
GCAAACGGCACTGAAAGCTGTTCATAAGGCGGGAACACACGCTCAACTGAGCTTCAGCTACACGATTAGTCCAGTTCATAATGTCGAAACCTTTGTGGAACAGGCTAAGAATCTTGAAAGCATGGGAGCAGATTCAATTTGTATCAAAGACATGGCCGGACTCCTTAACCCCTTCATTGCCCGTGAACTAGTTACTCGACTGAAAGAAGAAGTCAGTGTCCCAATCCAACTCCATTCTCACTACACATCAGGAATGGCAAGTATGGCTTACCTTGAGGCCATTCAATCAGACGTTGATGTCGTGGATACAGCGATATCATCCCTTGCCCAGTCAACTTCGCAGCCTCCATGTGAAAGTCTGGTAGCAGTACTCGAGGGAACCCCCTGGGATTCGAAACTTGACTTGGAACTTCTTTCAGAAATTGCCACATATATTCAGAATGTCCGTGAGCGGTATGAGGCCTATGAGTGTGGACTCGTCGGTGTCGACACAAACGTCTTACAATTCCAAGTTCCCGGAGGCATGATGTCCAACCTTGTTAACCAACTTCGAGAACAAAATGCTCTAGACCGCTTACAAGATGTACTCGACGAAGTACCTCGTGTCCGCAAAGAACTGGGTTATCCACCCTTGGTGACACCCTCCAGTCAGATAGTCGGGACCCAAGCTACCCTCAATGTTCTCCTCGGAACACGGTACAAGACCATTCCAGAGGAAGTGAAGCAATACGTCCGCGGGTATTATGGACGACCTCCAGCTCCAATTGACCCGAAGATTCAGAAGATAGTGATCGGGGACGAAGAACCCATTACGTGTCGTCCAGCAGACCTGCTTGAATCTGCCATCCCCAAAGCACGGAAAGAGTTGAAAGGGATTACTTCGGAAATGGAAGACATCATCGCTTACATTTTGTTCCCTCAGCCAGCTCTTGAGTTCTTTGAGCACCGACAACAACAGGAAGCATTTGGACAATTAACACCCGACCTACTTGCTGCGATTACGGCAACTCTTCTCGAAGCCCAAGCCGAGCCAGTAAAAATGCTCACAATACGTCGTCCCAACGCTAATGGTTCAAATCCATGGGTCCTCGCCGGACGCCGCGAAGCCATGGGATATGATTGAGATACACTCTGGAAGGAGAACACGTGCCACGAAAATACGAACTAACAATAAACAACACGACCATTACAGTAGAAGTCGATGGTCCCAACAATGGCATCTTCAATGTGACTGTCGGCGAAGCCACATTTCCCGTCACAGTGACTGATGGAAATCGCAGCGCTGGCACCTTCAAAGTTTCCGTAGGGGATACAACACACACAATACAAGTCACACCCAATCCAGACACATCCGATTTCACCATCAAAATTAACCAACAGAAATACGCTGCTGAACTCAAATCCCTAGCCCGACCATCAGCTTTCAGTTTTCAAGCATTCCCTTCCAAACCCATAACCACCACTCCGCCGAAGCCCACCACAGTTGTGCCTGAAGCAGCTGAGCCAGGCACTGTGACAGCACCTCTACCAGGACGAGTACTCGATGTCCGAGTGAAAGAAAACCAGAAGGTTAAGACTGGTGAGGTTCTTCTTGTTCTTGAAGCCATGAAGATGGCAAATGAAATTCGTGCACCACAAGGAGGCATGGTTCGTACACTGCATGTTCAAACAGGAGACACAGTCGAGAAGGGTCAGCCAATGGTTAGCCTTCAATAGACTGATTGCGAATTGTGCAAATACAACCGAGAAGCCACGAAATGTGGAGAAGACTTTTTTATCAAAATCGAATCATCATCTTTTGGGGTTATGACCGACATGGCCTGTCCAATGTATGATTCTACGAATAATATGTGCCAACAATTGCAAAGGAATTTCCCGGAAGGTGCTCAAACTCCCTGCGAGTTTGTCAACGACCCTTCCAAATGTCCAATTTGCATGATGTCCTCCTAAACATCTCACATGAAATTTCTTCTTTTCAATGAATAGGCAACGCCATTCTAGCTCATAGTAGATGTATGAGAACCAACTTTGCATACTGCCAAAACCATTAAAACAACTATAGACGTATCTGAACCAGACCCCCCAAACAAAAAAGCTCAAAACTGCTCCAACCTGAGCTAGCCTTTAGGATGGCGCATTCTATGGTCACAAAAGAAAAATCAGACGTTTCCCAGCATAAGCGTGAGTGGGAAAATAACACGCTAAAGAAGACCTTAGAAAAATCACCTGAAAGACGAGAGCGATTCATAACGACCTCCAGTCGCCCTATCGCCCGGCTCTACAGCCCAACTGATGTGGCGAACCTCGACTATGATCGGGATCTCGGATTTCCCGGAGAATACCCTTACACGCGTGGTGTTTACCCCACCATGTATCGTGGTCGTTTCTGGACCATGCGTATGTTTGCAGGATTTGGCACTGCCGAACAAACCAATGCACGATACAGGTATTTACTCGAGCAAGGTCAAACTGGGCTTAGCGTTGCCTTCCATCTGCCAACCATCCAAGGTCTAGATTCAGATGATCCTATGTCAACTGGAGAAATTGGCGTGTGTGGAGTAGCCATTGATTCGCTAGCTGATATGGAAATTTTGTTTTCTCAGATTCCACTCAATAAAGTCACAACCTCGATGACCATCAATGCACCAGCTGCTGT
>JAEOSA010000062.1 GCA_016840595.1 Candidatus Hermodarchaeota archaeon
AAAGAAAAATTTGCCAATGCCGGCTTATAATAACAACTCAAAAAGTGGTCGTCCACACCCGCCAACCGTAAATCACTGGTTTTTCCCTAAACACTTAGCTCGTGCAGCTCCCCACATTACGCCCTAGGGTGTTATCAGATAAATACCAATTAACCCAATGAAGAAGACGCAAATAATCAGCCAAAAAACGATAAACGAAATTGGAATTAATCTCCCCCACGAACTTCCTCTAATTTTTAGAAACTCCAGATTTGTATCCTCAATCTGTTTCCCACTCCATATCTTATAATCTGGGAATTTCTCCATCCGTTTTTCTAAATTCTTCGCCAATGACACATAGAACTTCCGCCATTTATCTGCCGTCTGAATAGTTGCGAGCCAAAACACTGAGACAAGCAGACAAAAGATAATGATGATGACCGACAATATTGTGGCAAAGAAATTCCATGAAAGCGGAGTCGATTGAAAGATGATTGCCGAGGGAAACAAACTCCAAAGGACCGCAGCAAAAATCGAATTAAAAACTAAAAACACACCTTGTCGCTGCCACCAAAGGTTATTTTCAAAAATCACTAAATTAACAAGCGTTCCCAGATGCTCTAGTAGCTCCTCTGTATCATATTTAACGTCCAAATCTTTTTCTTTCCCCAAAACTATCAACCCAAATTAAGATAAATAATACAGATACTTCTATTAATTCTGTTGCATGAAAAAGAAAAGGTCGTCCACCCAAATTACGATGAGCTTTCCTTGTTTATTGTTTAACACGTTCCAGCAGACATACGCCTCGTGAGAAGCCTACTGCGCGCCACCCAAACTTTGCCATGTAATTCAGCGCTTCGGCCAGCGTCTCAACAATTTGACCCATATGACCCCGCATGAAAACATATCGGGACGTAAGCTGGGCAACATCCACCTTTCCTTTCAACACATCCTTTGCTGAAAAATACACACGATCTGACATACCCATTACACAACCAAATGTAAGTACTCTAGCTATTCGTCCGCTATCATCAAGAAGTTTTTCATCTAAAAAAGTGGTCGTCAACCCTGCCAATCGATACAGCACCCCTGTTCCCGAGTGAGATTCACGTCCTTTATCTTGTTTACAGGGAATTTTGGGGTCATTTTAATGGGTGTTTCCATCAGTGGATTGATATTTCAACAAACGGAAACGCCCTCGAGACGGTTTGTACACCTTTTCTGGAAATTTCTGGACAAGCTTCCACACGCATCCGTTGACCGTTTTCGGATGGAAATTTGGATATGCTTCCTCAATCTTTGAGCGCAGTTCTGTAAAACGCAACCCCTCTGGATGCTGTTCTAGTAATTCCAATGCTTTTGCATAGATACGTCCCGTAATCGTGGAGGACCGTTTAGGACCTTCCTTACCATTAGATTTTTCCGCTTTTTTGGTTTCATTCATTTTCGCTTTTCTCCTTAGAATCGTAATTGCTAGAATTTACTAAAAGCGAAATGGTCGTCCATCCCAGCCTATGAGACATGACCAAGGTAATGTAGTTATTTGGCATGCTGCAAAATTGCCCCTAATAATCGCGGAGCTTCAGCTTCCGGTAAACTATGTCCCATTCCCTCAACAACAATCAGTTTTGACCCCGGAATCGCTGCTGCCGTGGCTTTCCCGCCCTCAACGGGAACTAGCGGATCTGCATCCCCATGCACCACCAAGGTGGGACTCTCCACCGACTTCAACGCCTCCGTCCAATTCCCAGAGGTAAAAATCGCCGCCAATTGTCGCTTCATACCTTGGGGATAATAACTGCGATCAAAAGCCTGCCCCGCAAAGGTACGCACCAGCTCCTCATTGACTGGATAATTCGTACCCTGCATTACCCACGCACTTTCAACCTTAAAATCACAATACGCGTCACGATCCGCGGGGGGCGCCTGTAAAATGATTTCTCGCGCCTCCTCAGTCGCCATCCACTCCTGAGAATACCCCGGACAGGACATCCCCGATATAAACGTCCGTACTCGATCTGGAAAATGAATGCATATCTGCTGACCAATCATTCCTCCCATCGAAACCCCCACCACATGCGCGGCCTCAATGTTCAACACATCCAGCAACCCCACCACATCCTGCGCCATATCCTTCACCAAATACGGCGCCGATAACTCGCCCTCACCCGAACACCAAAACGATCGTAACACCTCAACACTCGGCACCCCCGCTGCCTCAAATTTCGTCGACTTCCCCACATCCCGATTATCAAACCGCACCACAAAATACCCCGCCGCCGCCAACACCCGACACGACGCCTCATCCATCCCAATCATCTGCCCCCCCAACCCATTAACTAACATCATCGCCGGGTCTACTGGGTCACCAAACGTATCGTAACACAACTCCACATCATTCACTTTCACAAGCGTTTCCGCACTCTGCACAACCTTTTCCATCACAAACCCTCCACCCACCCCTACCCACCTCGAGAAATAAAATCATTTCCCAAACAATGCATCCGCTCACACACTAACATGAAAAGAAAAGTGTTCTCCTAGTCAATGCATAGCAATTAACCTGCGAATTTTAAATTCATCAGGATAATCTTATTAATTACTATATAAAAAAAAGTCGAATACTAATCTCGAGTAAGTTCTGTATACCGAATTTTGGTTGGATAGGCAATGGTTCAACGAAAAATCGAGCTTGGTCGGATAAAATTTGGGAGTCATCGAAGTAAAACACTTACTGATGCACTGGGTATTCCAGCGAGTGAATTCGATAGGCTAGTTGGATTTGCACGAGAAGCGTGGAACTATGGGGATACAATCTCAAAAAGCGTTGAATACCTCGCAATGCGTCTCAAAAACTCTCGGTTTGTCTTGGCGGTATTAATTCTCGGACGAATATGGGAGGAGCAGCAAAAGGGAACAGGTGAGAAGGACATCCAACAGATATCACCGTACCTAGCCCCTCCCGACGTTGTTCACACCAAAGAAATTATCCGTGAACGCGAAGTCGTATTCATCCGTTGCCCATCCTGTAACACCAAAAACGAAGAAGGGTCCAAATTCTGTGCTCACTGCGGTGCACCACTGTAGTCTTTGGCTCCACCCCCTCTTTGATTCCGAAATACCCCTACCACAGATAGGCTGAAGAAATGGTCGCCCACCCAAAAAAGAGGGAAGTGGCTCCCCACTAGGGAGCCTCTGGTTGACGTCGACGGAGCCAAAACAGCACTAAGAATCCATGTATGACAACACTTGCCAACCCGATGACCCCTAGAGCCGCTAACCATAACTCAAAGACGTCTGGTGGCAGGGGGTCGCCTGGGGGATCAATGTGAAACTGGATCATTTCATAGGTTTCGCCTTGCACCCAGCCCTCCTTGAGGATAATCGCATGCACATACACTAGATAGATGCCCTTCGGCCATTTCAGGTCCTTAAGCGTTAAGTCACTGGTATACGTGTAGAGCCCGGGCTCAGGAATCGTTTCGGTAAGGGAAAAACGGTTCCACTCAGCTCCATCCGGACCATAGAGCGTTGCGGATAATACCGCTCCTGAAATCGGTTCACCTGTTTCGAAATCTGTCAGTAAGGCCGCTATCTGGAAGAGAATCTCTTCTTTTTCGAGAAAGTCAAAGCTACCGCTCACTTGTAGTTGACCTCGCCTTGGTAATATGTAGCCAGCCTTAGCAAGTAACTCCGCTGCGCGTTCAGGATTATACTCATAGGGGCTAAGTGAGGAATCGAATGCTGGGAGTAAGGGATGAATCGGTGTAATTCCTGGTGTGCCATAACCGTTTAGAATTTCATCAATGATTTGCTGTCGAGGAATGAGGTGGTTGAGCGCCTGCCTGACATACCGTGCCGCCTCTGTTGCCCGGCTAGGGTCGGTTTGACCAAGTGGTGTCGCTTCGCCAGTACCCAAAATGGGATGGCGCATATTGAACCCTACCTCTTGATAACCTGGATGAGGTTCAATAAAGATAGTACCCCAACTAGAATCAATCCAATCGAGATGATTCTGAAGCAGGTAATTAGCAATCAGATTTACGTTTCCAGCTTCCAGTGCTGCAATTGCTTCTTCTGCTGAGGGAATTGTTAATGCGGCATAGGTCTCAGGCATATCTGTAATACCAAATCCGGTTGATCCCATAAAATATCCTGGATCTGGATTGGTAGGGTCTGTTACTAGGTCACGGCGTCGTGTTCTGAAAATTTGGTTCTCCCAGTCCATCCCCGTGTCAGGTTCATGACAGACATATGGTCCAAGGCCTAGGGGACCGTAGACATCATAGTCGTGAATGTATGTGCCACCGTAATTCGCCAAAGTTGTCCAGAGACCACCACGATTGGAGGGATGTTCTCTCCAATCCTCGAAGGGGATATCCTTCATTGCAACATATGATATCGGACACACATTCAGATAGAGTTTAGCCCAAAAATTTGGCTGAGGTAAAGTGACTCTAAGGGTAAATTCATCAATAATTTCAAAATCATTGATGTCTACACCCATCGCTCGAAAATTGGCAGACTCGTATGGAAACCCAATTACAGGGTCCATAGCAGCTTGATAGGTTAGATAAAGGTCGCTGGCATTGAAGCGGAATCCTGTTGGCCAGTAAATGTCATCACGGAGATAAATTGTCCAGATACATCCATCTTCACTTACATCATAGGGCGCAGCTGCAAGAGTAGGGGTCAATTCATGGGCGAAGCTTGCATCGTTATTAGCATAGGTAAAGAGGTGTTCGTAGGTAGGGTTGATGGCTCTACGGTCATATATCGAACCTGTGAAAATAGGGTTCAAGTTCTCTGGATTTCCAAGTTGAGCAACGATAAGGTCTCCTCCGCCTGCAGGGAAGCGAATTTGCGGGTCACCCGCCTGTATCTGAAAGATATATGTGCAATCTTCGAGGTTATTGAGGTTTGGATCGTATACCCAAATGTCCTTAGGATAATGGAGAATCGCGCTAGGTGTCTCCTCGATAATATATTGTTGCCAGTCCCGAATTAACTGATTGCGTATCGTCTCATCGGCTTCATTAGCAATCTCTTCAATGAGGGCATCATTGATTTCATCTTCCCAAAGAAGATAGTTTAGACCAATGGGAGGCAAGCTTTCAGAATGAAGATTCCAGTAAGGATCTGGATTTGACCAGGTATTTATACCCAGACATAAAGTATCCCATCCTCCATCTGCAAACGTCGAACCGATCACTTCTTCAGATGGGTAAAACACCCGTGACCACCAAAATCCAAAGTTATCAACGTGGATCTGTACATCAATATTCGCTTCTGCAAAAGATTCTGCAATCATTTCGTTCCACAAAATGCGATCCGGATTAGTATCAGGACATCCAAGCACGAGCGAAAAAAAAGGCTCCTGGGGTTCAGCAGTCACTGTTGTAGACGAACTCGCAAATATTGGAACAAACGCTAGCATCAGTAGAAACACTACTACAATTTTTATTCGAAACTTTCCCAAAGTTCCCACCCTAAATAGGGTAATTCGTGCATTAAACACGGTGAACCAGATTCTGGTACATTCTTTCTCTTATAATTTGTCAAAAACCTCGTTAAAAGAGCGATGCGAAAATGAAAGCAAGAAAAGTGGTCGTCCACCCCAGCTAATCGATACAACATAGGTTTTTTCCAATGAAACACCCAGCTCCCTATGCCCACTCCACTCCAAGATGCCCGGAATGGCATTTCAGATGAAATAGATTCTTTGACATTAATCCAGTCACTGGTCTCCACATTATTACGAGTTTAGCCTAGACGACGTAGTGCAGTTTCTGCGGCTTCTTGCAAGCTGAGCTTAGTTAATCCAATCTCTTGGGCAACAGGTTCCATACCGATCATTTCGCCATCCATGAAGAGCTCTTCGACATCAATTACTGGAGCATTCGGGTCTGCCGCGATTGCAGTGAGCGGGTCTCGTGCCCTAGTGTCTCCAATTTTCCCCAGCGCACCAATAGCCATCCATCGTGTCGGAATGTCCGAATCAGTCAGTCGTTGAATTAAAGGTTCTACCGCTAAGGGATTCCCAATCATTCCTAGCGCCCACGCTGCAGGGCGGCGCAACCAACTATCTGAGGCGGTTAATGCCTGAAGCAATTGTTCCACGGCTCGTGGCTCACGAACTCGACCCACAACCATCGCCATGGAAGTTTGTTCAAAGATATTCCCATCTTGGAGCAAACCGATTACCGCGTCCATCGCTGGATCACCAATCACACCCAGCGCATCGGCGGCCTCGAATGTTACCGGTAACGGATAATCCTGCAACGCCTTGAGTAATGGTTCAATGGCCTGCTGGTCTTTCAATGCTCCAAGTGCTCGGATGCATGCAATCTGTTCTTCTTCTTTCTTTGTTTTTTGAAGCAATGTCACTAACCCTGCGACATCGCGCTTCTCAACAAGCTTATCCACTTTCGACTTACCCATAATCCCATCCCACCACCTGAATGGGTGTCCATGCCATTAAATTATTTCCATCTCAAAACAGGTGGTCGTCCATTCCAGCAGTTCGTCCAACACCGGGTTTTCCAATGAAACACCCAGCTCCCAATCCCACCCTCCAATCCAAGACTTCCTGAAAGGCGTCTCAGAGGAAATGAATATTTATAACATTATGATATAGTTACAAAATAATTCAGGCATTTAAACCCCTTTTTGAGGAGTAAAATTGCCTGTTCTTTAATTGGAGGGAAATTCAAATGGATGCGAAGGAATTCCGAAAATTATATCGAGATAAGTTTAATGAGTTGAATCTTTGGAAGCTTCTCCAGGATATCTGGCGTGACCACTTGATTTTCAAATGGGAACAATCACCTCGAGATAGGTTTCTGCATCTTCCAGACATTCAAGTTGATATTCTTCAACATGGGGCTCCTGATAAAAAGAAGAATCGGGCCACATTAACGTTTAAAGTTAGAATGAACAAGAAAATTCCTGGAATAAGATCAAAGATTTTGTTTAACAAGGACGAAAATAAGGGTTGGGCGCAACTCTCAGATGACGATCCACTCCAAAAAATCCTCTCCAAAAACTCTCAACTAAAAACCCTATATGACGAACTACCAGAGAATGATTTACTTCGTAGGTTTGATTACCGGGTTTCTGACAACGATGTTTTCAATAAAAGATTTGAAATGGCATTTATGGATTCGGAGGACATTTCGAAACTTCCCCGTGAAGAAATGTTCAAACATTTAGGTGCTGTAATGGTTCGTGGAGTATTTATTTTCCATTTGGCTCAACCAACATACATTTCATGTAGTACTGTTTTCGATGTTGAGTTCGATAAATGGTTGAAACTGGTCAAACAACAAGAAGACTACGCGATTCCTTTTAACAGTGTAAAAAAATTCATAACGAATCTTACCAATAACGTCCAACAATTCGGATTTGACCCAGTACCAGGACAACGTCGCTTGATAGACCTTGAAACAGACGAAGAATACCAACTCCGAAAACGGAGCCGCGAACAGCTCCTCAATCCTATTCGCAATTATCTTGCCCTAAATAACCCGTTGGATCGTGAAAATCTAAAACAACTCAACGACTTCTACCAAATTCTAGAATCAACCTATAAAGAATGGAGACAGACTGAGACAAGACGAACTGGGTGGACTAAACAATGGTTAGAGGACGTCTACATAACAAGTCATCGGGCAGGTATCACTAAACGTGTTTCCAAAAAGGGAACCAAAGACTCGCCTTTTAAAGACCTAGCCAAAAGAGCCAAGAAAGGGAAATCAATTGACGAATGGCAAGTCGCCTTATTCTTAAATTCCATACTAGAATGGCTTGGTCCCGGAGAAAACCTTGCCAACGCCGATCTCAACATGACTCTCAAACAAGCCCATGACCAAATTGAAGAACGTTTTAACATCCCCCTCACTGGGAATAAATGCCAAACCTGTGAAACGATAAACCCTGAAACACACACCACCTGCTACTGGTGCCACAAATCGATATGATATCCGGGCAATATCAGTTTCAGCTCTTTAAAGATACGGGGCTCTCCAAATCACATTTCTGAGTTATTCTTCGGGTCATTCCCAAAACTTCTCTAATATTGCCTGGCTAACCAAAACCCCGAAAACAACACCGGTTATTCCAATACTACACCCAAACTCCTACCGCACATAAGTCTCCCAAGGTATCCCCACAGGGATAACCCAGAAGAAACGCATTATTAAGAGGAAAAGGTCTCCTCATGGTGTCTTTTGTTGATTTTAGATATTTATGAAAATATTGACATAAACTATAAATGAAACTAGAATGGGAAAGGGAAACTCGGAGGGACCCTTTTGGTTTCAAAATATTCGAGAATGTTCTTTCTCATATTATCACTTAGCTTGCTCTTTGGATCCGTGTTGGTTCTCGAAACTTCAAGCAATATCAACGTGCATGTGAGTGAGAGATACCATCCGGGTATTTCAGAAACTGGTGCATCCATCGTTACTCCATCTCTAGTGTGGCCTGATGACTTCCATGATGTGAACTATGATGGTTTGACCGTGAACACAGGCTTGTCACCTACTAAGTTACCAATACCTAGCCCAAGTACTGAATTGGTTTGGTCCTACAATGGTTCAAGTCAATTGAATAGTCTGGGTGATGTGGACGGAGACGGGCAAATAGAAATGGTGATGTCGAATGTTTCATTGGCAGGTGGACGCCAAGTCATCTCAATCTGGAAATACGACTTAATGAATCAAGCTTGGAACATGTGGGCATACGATGAAATTACAGCAGATGGTCTCGTGGCTTGGTCACTGGATTTAGACCATGATGGCACGGCTGAATTGCTTTTAAATAAGCGATTGACATCGAGCTCCTATTCGAATGTCGTGGTCTTAGCACACTGGACTGAAACAGGACTGGTGGAGCTCACCAATGAATTCACTATCAGCGGAGCACTATACGGTGGTCCTGACGCTTACGATTTTGATGGTGACGGCGTAGATGAAATCTCGCTTTGTAGTGGTTATACGAGTGGTTCATCAGCATGGATACTCGATTGGACAGGTAGCAGTCTAATCGAAATGTGGCGTCGCAATTTCGGAACCACCTGGATGGCAGACACCAAAATCGCCAATGTTGATGACGAACCAGGGATGGAACTAGTAATCATCGAAGGACGGGATGGGAGGTTCGAAATCTATGACTGGACTGGCACCACCTTCATCCCCTTATTACAAACAACTATCGATTTAGGTTGGATCTACACCGGTCTCCGTGCCCTATTCGTGGATGACTTCAATCAAAATGGCATCAATGAAGTTGTCGTAGGCACTGGTTGGCACCATGTCGGTGACGAGAATATCGATGCGTATTTGATCGTTTACGAATGGACGGGAACTGAGTTTGAACAGACTTATTGGAGCCCAGACTACCGCCGCCAACTCTATTATGGCATTCAAGCCGATCTTACTGGAGATGGTATCAGTGAAATTATCCTCAACTACGGGGAGGATATTGATCGACCTGGTGCTGATCCGCACGTCTCGATTCGTAAGTGGAACGGGACAGCCTTTGATGAAATTTGGCGGTGGAGCGTAGAACGACCAGTCCTGTGTGCAGTAGCCGATGTTGACAATGATGGTAGACTAGAATTCTTTGCAACAGATCGTCCATATCATGAGCCAGTGTTCTGGCAATGGACAGGAATGTTTGAATTCACTCATTTTCCACATTCTCCCATTGTAATAGATGGTGACGAGGATTTTGTTAACCAAGCTTGG
>JAEOSA010000276.1 GCA_016840595.1 Candidatus Hermodarchaeota archaeon
GACGGGGATTTCGATCCAGGCAATCTGTTTTTACCTCACAATTATTCAGGGTGCTGCGATTCCGCAAAATGCCTTAAAACTTTTGTCATCTATCGGTTGGATTAGGCATATTAAGAAATTTCATCTGAAGGCTCAGCAATTACTATGGCATCAATACCATGGTGTCGTTTTGCTAGAAGTCGTGCGCGTTCAATGTTTCTGCCGTTTCTCCCAATTACTCGCCCGCGGTTTTCACTGTTGACAGTAATTACGGCAACACGGCGTCCTTTAGATTGTACTTGAACGTTTACACCTGATACTTTTGCCGGAGCTAACGCGTTTCGCACAAAGCCTTCTGCGGTTTCTGCATCCTCTACAACATCTATGTCACGTTTTAGAATTGTTCGTGCTCGTTTAATGGTTGTCCCACGCCGACCGATGGCTAATCCAAGATGACCAAAACCGACGACAAATATGATTCGTTCTCCATCTTGATCTACGATGCAGTCTTTCACTTCGGCTCCGGTGATGTCACCGAAAAGTGCCATCAGTTTGATTTCTTCCATATTCAATTTGATATCTGACGTCGTCACTTCTTTCGAGCCCCAGTTAAAGCAGCAATATCAGCATCACCAGGATCCAAGACTACTAGGGCAGCCACCATGTGAGGTCGCCCACACACTTGCCCAAGATCCCAGCTATTGCTCCGATAGGTATGGATAGGCACTCTATTGGCCTTCGCAAGTGAATCAACTTCGTTGACTAGTTGGGTTGGTGCATTTGCAGCTAATATCACAACACGTGGTGACCCTGTTCGAAGTAAATGTAGAGTCCGCTTTGCACCAAACATAGTTTTTCCTGACTTCACAGCTAATCGGATTGCAGTTTCGGCGTCCATTAAAAATCACTCTTTAGATTATGTTTCTTTTTCGCAATGCATCATTTAACGAAGGTTGCAGCACACCGTCGCATATAAGGGCTACGGAATCCGGTTGTGCGACGAGCTGAATTCCAATAATCCCTTTTAAGTCCTATGTACAACCTGTTAAAAAAATCTGGAAATATGTCCCTTTTTGGCAAAATGTTTCACCAAGAGTATTACTAGCGTTTCTTCTTTGGTTTGGAGGGAGCCATAAAAAGATCCAGTGAACCAGTTCCCAATGGAATTGATTGTCCAAGTATTACATTCTCAGTAATACCTCGTAATTGATCTTCCTCACCAATTATACTCGCCTGGATGAGATGACGAACAGTGACCTCAAATGCAGCTCGGGCAAGAACGCTTGATTGTTGGCCACTGATTCCGTGTCGACCTATTTGACGGATTTCGCCAGTAGTAGTCATAAGATCTGCAACGAGCATGATGTGGCGAATATCGACATCAAGTCCTTGTTCATCTAAGACGCTTTTTGCTTCATCAATGATGATTTGTCGCGCAGCTTCGACTCCCAAGGTTTCAGCGATTTCATGAATATGGTTAGAAGTGGTTCGGGTTGTATCAACGCCCTGAGTTCGTAATACACCTTTCAGGTTTGTCCCTTCGGTATATAGAACCAGTTCTTTTCCTTCTTTCTTAATTAAGACACGTTTTATGCCATCTTGTCCTTTGATGAGCGCTTTCCGTACTTTGTCGAAGGTTTTCTGAAGTTTTGCCATATGGACAGCTTCTTCGCCTTCTTTAAGTTCTGGAGTCACAATGATTCGGTTGCCATCATGGGTGACTTCTCCTAGTGTTGGACGTGCATTTCCTAGTCTTTCAGCGACCAGTTCTGCTGTTGCACCCTTGTTTTCCATAAGATCAGGATCTAGGATAACCACTATGCCTCCTTCAGCGAGATCGATTTCAACACTTTGAGCGATACGTTCGACATGGGTTTGTTCGATGCCTTGAGCGACCTCCCGAGCAAATTTTTCATCAGTTCGATGTTCTTCTTCAAGAAATACGTTCATGGTTGGTGTTGAAGGGTTTCGTCGGGCATCAACAATTTCAATAAGACGAGGGAGCCCAAGAGTGACGTTGAATTCAGCAACACCCGCAAAGTGAAAGGTTTTCAAAGTCATCTGTGTACCTGGTTCACCAATAGATTGGGCAGCCACAGCACCTACGGCTTCTCCTGGTTCAACCAATGAGTAGTCGTAAGCTATTTCCACCTCTTTGATAATTCTGTTGAGTTGTGCTGTGGTGAGTCGCCGTTCTACTAGTCTATCACGGAGATCCTCAATAATCCGAGGTGGAAGTAACCCTCTTTTTCGGAGTTGAACTAATTTTCGTTCAATTTGTTTTTTTGTGACCCGTTGTTTACTACTCACTGATATCACTTCTCCTCACTTAGTACGCGTTCGATAACTACGTCAAGATTGACAGCTTTTCCGTGATCGCTTCGAGCTGGATCCACGCCATCTTCACCGTATTTGAATTGAATGATTTCTCCAGTAGAGTTTCGGACAGTTCCATCATATTCAACCTTAACATCTTGTAGAGCATTGATAAGACGGCGCTGCATGTATCCACTCGTACTTGTTCTAACGGCTGTGTCGACTAAGCCTTCTCGACCACCCATTGCATGGAAGAAGAATTCAATGGGGTTCAATCCTTTTCGATAGCTCGCAACTACAAATCCTCGAGCTTGAGGGGATAAATCACCTTGAATGAAATGT
>JAEOSA010000063.1 GCA_016840595.1 Candidatus Hermodarchaeota archaeon
AGCTCAATTCCATCAAGACCAACGGTTGCGGCAAAACCCCCAGGTGAACCTCCTGGAAAGGCTACAAGGTCAAGGGAGTTCAATGTACCATTGTAAATACTCTCACTGTCAATCCAAATAACGTTGGAGCTCATCCATGCGAGCCAGTGATACAAGGCAATGGCACAGTCATCATGAGCACCGATATCATTGTAAACCCCCACTTGGATATCTGACAGATCCGTTTGAGCATGCACCAACATCCCGTCGTGAGTTGTGGGCAAAAGTGTACTGACGAGGGTGAGACTTAGAATAAAAAAGAACACTCCTCGAGCAATTGTCTTTGTGGAAAGGTGTTCAAACATTTTCAATAGCTTCCTTTATAGGTTCGTTTTTTCAAGAGTCATTTTGTGTAACTGAATTCCGATGAAGTTTGCATTGATTCACTTCACAAATATTCTCCTGAGCTGACCGGTTCAGAATTTCTTTGAAACCATGATTAACTCTGTATTTTTGCGAACAATAAAGTGCGGAAACTGGAAATCATCAAAGGGACTCGTTTTAGAATAACCAATGCAATGTTTTGCTAGACTGCCAGTGAAATCAAACCGAAGAGAGTATAAGGTACTGGATCGTAGAATACTACGTCAATGTTGGGAGGCGAAGCGATGCAAACAATCATAGATGTTTGGGAACGAGTTCGTCAAATGAACACTCCCTGGTCCCCAGAAGAAATCGCACAAGTTAACGACCAATCCGTCCGACTTGCCCTCTTTGATGGTGAGTTTCCTATGCATAAGCACTCCGCAGCAGACGAACTCTTCTTCGTTCTTAAAGGCAGAATCACAATTCGCGTGAAAGGGCAACCGGCAATCATTCTCTCAGAAGGTAATATGACAGTAATCCCTCGCGGAGTTGAACACTCACCTAAAAGCCTAGAACCTTCCTATGTTCTCATGTTTGAACCCCAGAGTCTTAACTCACGGGGTGATTAACTCCTTAATGCCTTCTCTAGAATAGGATAAGGGTTAAAATAGCTGATTCATTCTAAGGCATCGAAATCGAAGAATCGTAGGGCGAATCATTCCTTGCCAGACTTTGACTGGAAATATTCAGGTCCCATTTTTGACGCACACACTCACATCTGGAATACCTCATTTCTTGACAAAACACTAGAAGAACTGAACCATCTTGGCATCAAAGCACAATTGGTAATCGCTCATCTCAAAGAGACCCGCGATATCGCAAACCAATTACCAGGTCAATTCGTTTTTGCCAAATACCTCTCCACCCGGGATATTGTAGCCTTCAGAATCAATAGTGTCGTTCAAGAAATCAAGAAAATGCGAGACGAAGGCTTTACTCTTGCGAAGATGTGGGCTGCCCCAGGCTGGCGTAACTACATGCAAAATCTTACCAGTCCCTTTGCTATCACGGATCCAAGGTTAGATCCCATTTTCTCAACACTAGAAGCAGAGGGCTACCCTCTCTTATTTCACGTTGCAGACCCTGACACCTATTATGCCACAACCTATGCAAATTCCGCAATCTATGGCACAAAAGAAGAACACCTAAACCAACTTGAGAAGCTTATCGAGAAATACTCAGATCTCACCTTCCAACTCGCTCATTTTGGTGCTCAACCTGAAATTCATCGTCTCCCCCATCTCGCTAAATGGTTTGATCAGTATCCCAACATTGTTGTAGATACCGCTTCCTCAAGGTGGATGGCCCGAGAGCTCAGTAAGGACCCAAAGAAAGCACGCCAGTTCCTCATCCGTTATTCTAAACGCATTCTCTTCGGAACCGATGCCACCCTCAATAGATCACCTGACGAACCGAATAAAAGGCAGAGTACCGGCAATCAACTTTCTCCTTACAATCGTCGATTTCTAGCTCAACGTATCCTCTGGGAAACCAAAGCACGACATGTTCCCCTTCCCTTTCCAGATCCCGACACAGAAGCCCATGGTGGTACCTTCATCAACGGATTGAATCTCCCCAAGCGCGTTCTTGCCGGCCTCTACTGGCGGAACGCCCAACGTTTATATGGTCATTGAACTGAGAATCAACAATTCCCCTATTCACTCCATTCTCCAAGAAAGCACAAAACAATATGACGGAGGCTCTCCGTGTTGCCGAATTCTAAAGATAAATTCTTCACATACCTACTCAAAGAAGCAGATCAGCCATTTTCGGGATGGGATTTCTCCTACCTTAATCAAACTGGACGATGGCAATCAGAACCCCTCCCCTGGAGTTACGCCAGCACTCTCTGGCCATATCTTAGAGACGCTAGTTCGCTACTCGATATGGGAACTGGTGGAGGTGAATTTCTTTCTCTCTTAGCGCCTCTCCCAGCACACACATGCGCCACGGAAGGGCATCCTCCAAATTTCAATATTGCTCAACAACGCCTTGAACCCCTAGGTGTTAGAGTCGTCAAAATCACGGACGATACAAATCTCCCTTTCAAAGATGCTGAATTCAACCTCATCATCAATCGTCATGAATCCTACGTTCCCATCGAAGTTTACCGCATCCTCCAACATGATGGCTTCTTCATCACCCAACAAGTAGGTGACCAAAACGACATCGAGATCCACAACCTCTTTGGTACAACTCCTGATATTGGGACTCAACCCTGGACTGCAAAATCAGCAGCGGAAGAACTCCACAGTGTAGGATTTGACATCATCAAAATTGATGAAGCCTTCCCTAAGTTGCGGTTCTATGATGTTGGTGCTATCATCTATTTCCTCAAAGCAATCCCTTGGGTTATTCCCAGTTTCTCAGTTGGCCAATATCAGGATGTTCTCTACCAACTACACAAAAGAATTCAATCTGAAGGCTATCTTGAAATACATGAACACCGATTTCTAATATTCAGCCAAAGATCGGGTTTATAGAAAAAATCCTTGGGCCAATATCCGCCAGAAAAAATCTCTCTTGTTGAACCTAAAACTCTTTTCGGCAAACGAAATACCCTAGCCCTACCACAATCATTGCACAACCTGTAACCTGACATCCCACGATAAATAACTCAAGGTTTGGCAGATAAAAGCCAATGCCCATCATAATGAGAACAAAAGGGAAGAGAACACCGACAGCTGCACCTGCAAACGTTACAATCCCCATAATCCAGTCCATTTTATCCTCATAACGGCGGTCATTAACCAAGATAAACCACTTTCCATTCGGTGCGGTTCATAAGTATGCTTTTACTGTTTCGTTCCCGGATGGTAAACGTATTATCTCAGAACTGCAAATTCCACGCACAATCTTGCCAACCTTCATGGGATTGAAAATGACTGATTATCATGGTGCCCAGCTAAAAGCCAAAGAGGTTCAAGTTCTCAAAGAACTTGAGGGACTCATCGGGCAGCCTATTCCCAGTAAAGGCATCGGGTTTTACCGAACTGGCTTTGTTCACGAACGGCAAAGCGTCATTGGACTAAGTCTACGAGGAAAAAAACTAAAGGAACTTCCTGGAACCATCAGCAATCTCACCAACCTCCAACGGTTATATCTGCGGGACAACGAACTCACAACACTTCCAGAAAGCATCGGTGAACTCAAACAACTCCAAAACCTAGACGTCTTTAACAACCATATCCAAACCCTCCCGGATAGTATTGGCGATTTACCCAACCTCTGGCGATTTGATTTATCACGAAATCAAATACCACGACTTCCGCATACAATAGGGCAACTCAAAACCCTGAAACGACTGGGCCTTCTTAATGTGCAATTAAAGGAAGTGCCAGAGAGCATTGGAACGTTGAGTAAATTATATGATTTCATCGCCGCAATCAATCAGTTACAAACCCTCCCCGAAAGCATGGGGCAGCTAACTGGTCTTAAAATTCTCTCAGTTCATAATAATCAGCTTACTGCCCTTCCGGAATCCCTAGGAAACCTAACTAGGCTGGAAACTCTATCACTCAACATCAACCAACTAACCCATCTTCCCGAGTCGATCACCGCTCTCACGTCTTTGAAGGTCCTACGACTAGAAAAGAATCCCCGGCTAATACTTACAAAGTCTCAGCAAAAATGGATCACCACTCTCAAAGCAAAAGGCTGTGGGGTACGAATATAGTCAGAAAGAATTTGTCATTCTTTTCTCGAGCTAGGATAGCTATTGATGGCTACAACTAATGACTGACACACAGCTTCATAGAGCTCATTAGAAAACTGAACGTACTGGTCCTCCTTTTTTCCTCCGAAAAACAAATCATTCCACGAGCCCATTCCACCAAACACCCAACTCCTTAGACCTGCGGCAAATAACTGCTCTGACTCAAGGCTAAAACATCCCTTGGGGAGGAAATCATTGTCTTCAAGTGGGGACGCTGCATCTAAAGTTTCAAGGGCCTTATGAAACCTATCTGCCCAATAATTCTCTTTCTGTTCTCTGGCAAACGATTCCACTTTTATGAGCGCACTTGATAATCGTCGACGCGCTCCCCGAAGTGATAGATATGAACCAGCAAGCTGGTCCCAATCCCGAGCAACAATCAGATAGTAAACTTTCCAAGGACGGGCTCCCCTAGTCGTTGTCCACCCAGACTCCCATAAATCACTGCAATCACCATGAAAGGCTTCCATCAGCCATCGCCCTCCGCCTCCCACAAAAGCAGCCCCAATTCGATCTGGTATCTCTTCGTGGAATGATGACACATAATGCAGTTTTACCCTCTCTACACGCTGCTTCTTCAAATACTGGAACCATTCATTAGGATTCTTAGCAAGTTCGACATAGTCATCATTCGAATCGCCTAAGGCGCTTTCAATAAATGTTATACTATGACAAATTTCAGCTAGGGAATGATCCATATCAAAACAAATCGAATGCCCTTGGAGAAACGCATTCGCAAACGCCGTCAATGAAGCAATTTGAATTACGCCTGTACTCATCAAGCTGGTCTTAGAACTCTCTCCATATATTCCTTAGCAATTGAACACACTGATTTGCCTTTACAGGAAAGATTCAATTCTGATTGAACGTAACCCTCTAGCGTTCTACTGACTGAGGTTGTTCGAAATGACCGAAGAACTCCTGTTTCAAATTCTCTTCTTCTTGATTTATGGACTCTTTGGTGCAATACGTATTTACTATCGCAGTAAAGTTGCCCGGAAAGAATCTCAAAGCAAAACAGAGACAACCCGCAAACAAGGGATTGGGTGGGCAGGAGTAATCTTATCCATAGGCATCCTCGGAATGTTTGCATCCCTTATTATCTACTTTCTTCTCCCTCTTTGGAGTCTGTGGTTCCATCTACCTTTCCCTTCCTTCCTACGATGGATAGGAATTATTCTTGGTATCTGCACCCTGCCACTAATAATCTGGATACATCGAACCTTAGGCCGTTATTACGCGGCTGAGCTAAGAGTAATAGACGAACATGTCATTATCACGGCTGGCCCCTATTCACGGGTTCGCCATCCGATGTACACCGTCTTCATTCTCATCACCCTCTCAATACTTCTCATCATCGCCAACCTCTTCGTCACCATCTTCGCCCTCCTCATTATCATCATGTTATATCCCATCTCAAAGAGAGAAGAACAAATGCTGATCACCCAATTTGGGGACCACTACCGTGACTATATGCAACGAACTGGACGCTTTCTGCCCCCTCTACGCCGTCACAAGCAAAACGAAACCACTTGAAATAACTTTATGCCACAAATTCTCCTTTTATAACCACTAAATACGAAGGAGATTCGAACAATGGACCCTTTTATGCAAGCTGCTATTGACCAAGCGAAGAAAAGCCGTCAGGAAGGAGGAATCCCCATCGGTTCAGTAATTGTGAAGGAGGGAACCATCGTTGGGCGAGGTCATAATCAACGCGTACAACAAAACAATCCAATTTTGCATGCAGAAATTGCTTGTCTCCAAAACGCCGGACGCGTTGGTAGCTATATAGGAACCACGCTGTACTCGACATTAATGCCCTGTTACTTGTGTGCAGGGGCTATTGTGCAATTTAAGATTAAACGGGTCATCGTCGGTGAATCCGAAACGTTTCCTGGCGCACCAGAATTCATGGAATCACATGGCGTGGAAGTCATCGACTTGGATCTCCCTGAGTGTAAAGATATGATGCGGGAATTCATCGAAGCATTCCCTCAACTTTGGAATGAAGATATCGGTGAATTATAATCCAGAAATTCGGGTCAATCTTATTTGAAGTCGTGGGTATAGAAAAAGACTTAAATATGTCTCATGGGGGAGACAGATTTACATGTCTTACGGGTGAGATAGGTTAAGTGAGATGCTATCTGTTACCCGACGAACACGTTTCAAAGTTGAAAAAGGTGCAACTTTCGATGGAAATCCAATTCAAATTTGATAAAGCAACGCACCATATACGCGTTCCCGTCAAGGTGAACGGAGAAGGCCCCTATGATTTTACTTTAGACACTGGAGCCGTTAAAACAACCCTGTCAAAAACATTGGCAGAGAAACTCGGTCTTAAAACCTATGAACTCACTGACCGAAAAATGGAAGGCCTACATGCTGTCGCCGCGAAGGTAAACAGTTTCCAAATTGGATCAGACACGTTCGACGACGAAGAAGTCCTGATAATTGATTTCAAGTCTGTTCTCACTGGTTGCACAGAGAAGATGGGCGGCGTCATTGGCCATACAACCCTGAAACACTACAAGATGTCAATCAATTACCCAACTCAAACCTTACGATTAAAATCAAGTAGTAGCGTTTCTACAAATGATGATTCAATTCAGTGGAGTCCATTCAAATATATTAAAGACACACATATGGTCGGAATTCCCGTATCCATCAATGGTCAAGGACCCTTTGAATTCGTTCTCGACACAGGGGCTGGTGGTACAGTCATCACTCCAAAGCTAGCCAACGAACTTGAGCTGAATCTGAATCCTTTCGATGGCATTTGTCGTGGGATTAAAGGAGACACAGAAGGTCATCTAGCCACACTAGATCAAGTTTCAGTTTGCGGAGTGAATGTAGAAGAACATCCCGTAGTTGTGATTGACATGGAAAAAATATCACCCAAATGTCATCTAATTCCAGATGGTATCCTCGGCTATCCCTTCTTAAAACAATTTGAGTTTGTGATAGACTATCCCCAAGAAAAATTCGCATTCATCAACCATAACCACACCAAAATTGATTCTGAACCAACCTCCCAGTGCTGTGAGTGAATCATTTATAGAGTCTCACAAGAGAGATAGGTTATGGTTCGTGAATAAAATGACTAACGGTCTCTTCTATTCGCGACTAACCTATCAATTGAGGTGAAATTCCAATTCCAACCTCTGCTGTTTTAGAAACACAACTGAAGAGGATGCAACTCCTAAACCAGATCATCAATTCTGAGTCAAGCCTTCTCATCTATTCCTACCTCAATCTGCATGGAAAAACTACTCCCGCTGAACTGCGAGAACAAACCGGGTTAAGCAAAGCCACCACCTTCCGTAATCTTGCACTCCTAATGCAAGCCGGATTGATTGAAAAAGAGGAAGATTCCATGGTTGATGACAAACGGTATCGCTTACACTACTACATCAAACAAAACATCCTAGAACTAAGTAAAACCCTATCCACGTCAGAACTTCGAGAACACGCTGTTGTCCAAGGAAGAACCAAGACGCTCCAAGATTGGGTCTTCGCTCTTGAAAATCTCCCATTGGCTCTCAATCAACTCACATCCAAACTCATGCTGTCGCTGCGACATCCCTCTCCGAATGGACGAACTAAAGAATGTCAAAAAATCATCAAAATGATGGCCTTCCGACTCGAGGACGTTGACGATTTCCACGAACTCCTAACCGCCTTAACCGGCTTTTTAATCAATTTTGACACTCGTCCATCAAAGAAACCACGGGATTGGAAACAACCTCTCACACAACCCGTCGCGCTCTCAATCAGCGCCATCGCTCTCGATCCCACCGAAATATGTGACGAATAATCCCCCAAGAGAAGCATATCCGCATTGAAAGGTGATACTCTTTCATTGAGAGGCGAGAGGTTGACTATAACATTACATCCGCCTGAGAAGAGATCTTCGATGCCATTATCTTAGCTTCATTCAGCACATATAACACACCAATAAAAATTAGAAGTCCAAACAGACCTACAATCATCGATATTAGGATTAATAAACCTGGCAAAATTGGCGATATCAAATGTGGACAACTGAAATGAGAAAACAAAAATAAGGCTATTAAAAGCCCTTCACTGATTAGATAAGCACCCAAAGCATATTTTGTATTGATTTCCAAGTCTACTTCTTTCATTTCTTGGGCTAGTTGTTTAATTCCTATTAGCAGAAATCCCATCATAACCAAATTCAATATTCCCCCAATTGCATAGATAGGCCAAAATGCATTAACCCAATAATAGGGATACAAACAATTGTCGATAATGAATATCTCAACGATATCTGGAATAGTAATAATGGCCAGCCCAATCGACAGATATTTTGCCTTCACGAAAGCCCAGGAATACTCTGCACACTGAATAAGTCCCCTTGAAATCAGAAAGAAACCCATAAAGTCAGGCAACAAGTTAATTCCGACAATCCGAAAATCCAATACAGTGATTAGTACGCCCCAGAAAATATTCTCAAACCCCTTCTTAGTCAACAAAGACAACCTCCGATGGTCCCTGAAAAGTCGCATCCTCCGTCTTACATCCAGACACCTCACCTTCATTTTGAAGGACAGTTAACATGTCTTTAATCTTGTCGATTATTAATGCCCAATCTAGTGATCTGTTCTGCACAAGCAAGTGCAGCATTGAACGCGATGTCACCACCAGCTCCCGGAGCATTATGGGCATCACCTGCTAAGTAAAGGCCCTCTATCTGGGTTTGAATGGGGAGTCGGTTTTCCCGATGTTGATGGATTGTGGGTGATGCGCCATCCACAATGGGCAACACTAATCGACGAATCCATTCCGGTTTTGGAGCGCTTGGAAACATTTTCTGAATAACGGTTTCCAATTGCTGTAGCGCCTTCTTAGCCTTGGATTCATCTGCGATTACTTCCGGTAATAAAGGATAATAAAAGGTGATAAGCTGCTTCTCGGTTGGAGCAACCGTTGCATCAATGTTCGACGTGGCTTGTCCCATCACAAAGGGCTCTGAGCAGACAATCAAACCCGCTGCATCTGTAATTGGTTCTGAGAAAGCCATATCGATACTCACGCCTGCAGTGGGAATAAGACGTTTAGCTTGTTGAATGAGTTTTTGAGACGCCACATTTGTTGCAGGGAGAATCATTGAAAGTGCGTCAGGAGGAATCGCAGCAACAACTGTATCACAAGATATCCGGTCGCTACCAATTTGCACCGCACTCACCTTATCCTTCTCAATATGAATCTGTGAAGCAGGTGCTTTCAGTCGAATTTTGCCAGTCTTTTCGATTTCTTCTCTCAACGCTTGGAGGATAACTCTCCAACCACCCCTAGGATAACCTGCAGCCTTCCCACTCCGAATAATCTTATGCATGATATCCAGCATCTCCCCCATTGAAGCCACAGTGACATCAGGCTCAATCAGAAGAAGACCAGAATACAACTGGAAAATCCACAAAATCGTTGATGGCACTTTAAAATCATCAAGCCATGTCGCCACCGATGTCGACAACAACTCCTCG
>JAEOSA010000277.1 GCA_016840595.1 Candidatus Hermodarchaeota archaeon
AAAGAAGCGGGAGCTACTTCTGAAGAGACTGCTAAAACACCCAAAGAACTCAAACTTGATGAAAGGTGGCTGAAAATGAGTGCCAATACAATCATACCTTCTGGTGTTGTTGCAACAAAGGACGGAAGATATTATTTAGTTAGCAAAAACGAAAAGCAACAATGACTTGATTACAGGGTATTCTATGTTTTAGCTAGTTAGCTTCTTTGAAATATGCATGCATGCCAACCGCTATCTGCTTTTTTCCACTTGAGTGCATCTTCAGTCCCCTGCCATCAGGAGCGACCCCCGTGTCGCTCACGACCCATTCGTGCTACCAAAAAGCACGAGGTGGATTCTGTGTGTGTGCATTAAAATTTAATCCCAACCAACCAAACGGTTAATGAACAACCAATTATGGGCTTCTAATGACTGCTAAAAACCGTATACCGATTCAAGATGCACCTGAAGCTAAAACCGAGGATAGGATAGAAAGGAATCTGAGGGAAATATTGCCTCAAGCGTTCTGGCGGTTTCAGGCGAACCAGTGATTATTCCCAATTCCTGGAGTATTGACGGAGGGGTAAGACCACCTATCACTTTGGAGAGTTGGAACGGGGTAAGCGTAAACTCGGCTCTTTGTGTATCATTTTCTCGTCTGACTTCTAAATTGCCATTCCGCGCATCCAACCGATAGATTCCTTCATTCCAGGGACAATGTGAATCGGTCAGTTTCAGAATGAGTTTGCCCTCTGTTTGCTCCGGCACTTGGATCGATTTACAGTAGTCCTCAAAGTTAATGACCCGCATCATCATCGTCCCGATACTTTGCGTCTTGAGTCTGTGAATATTCTGAAAGAAATCCTGGATAGGAATCTGCGGTTCACAAATCCATTCCACGTTCATAACATTTGTGGATAGTTGGTTAATCAACGCAATAATTGACGGAAGAACATCGTAAGATTTGTAGTACGTCATGGAAACATGTAACGTCGAATTATCATCGGATCGAATGATTGAGCATGTGGCACACCCAACAGGTTCTGAACCGCGTTCAAAGAGGAAAATTTGCCCATTCTTTATTGCATATTCGAATATGGCTGACCATGCATGCCATGCACGCATAAAGACTCTTGATCCGTACCGACTCATGCCCAACTCTAGATCCGCCACCTTTCGATGCTCCTCTGCATTCTTGAGCTTTCTGACGGTGATGTCTGAATTCCCCTCCGGTGATCTCAGGGCATTGGGAGGAAAAATGTGTTTAACCCGACGCTCTGCTACTGCATACCCACACTTCTCATAGGCGATCTGCGCCCCATGATAGGGTGAAGGGTCCAGAATTGAAAGGACCATACCCTGTTCATTCATCACCGGAAATGCCCGCTGGAATAACCTTTTGAGAAGCCCCTGTCGCCGATGTTCCAGTTCCGTCCCCACCGCCCACACACCCCCAAAACACACGGGGTTCCCCCTTATGCGGTTAACATTGCCTTTGAAGAAAGACAGATTCGCCACCACCCGCTCCATGTGCGTGGCCACAAAAGCCCAATTTTTGGAGGTGGGGCGATTCCAAAATTCTCGCCAACCATAAACCCACTCTTCCTCGAAGGTCTCTATGGGCCTGAAAATCTTCGTCAGCAGTTCAACTACTGAATCCCGGTCTTCTTCTCGCCCTTCGCGTATCTCATACACTGCTCATTATCCTCCGAAGCAAGCCATCATGGAAAATGTAATAAGTTTTTTTCTAACCAATTTGAGCAAACTCGAAGAAATTATTCCTAAACCGGTAGTGGATTGAGGGTTAATTGGAGTGCTATAAAGGAAATTGTAGCATTCTCCGACGCGTTGTCAGTTGTTGCTATCAACCACACCGTTAATTGTCAACCGTTGACACCGAGGTTCTGACTCTGGCAACCGTTACCACAACCGTCAGAGCACGGTCCGCGCGCGCTAGCTGCGCTCGCTAACACTCGCCCCTAATGCATGCTTTATAAACAACAACGAAGACTCGATAATGCGCGCGTAAAATCTTCGATACAAGCAGTTGTGTGCTTAATTAATAGGTTGGAAGGGGGTAGAAAATGATATTCATGAAGAAGCTTGCGATTGACGAATGGAAGAGGTCGCAACAATGACTGAAAGTTGTTTCACTGACTCCAAGCACCAACCGACTCCGGAGGAAATCCGATCGGCTCTAGGCTCTTGCTTCCCACTCTGGGAGCGCTTGATCACCTTCATCGAGAAGTCCTATCGGATAGAAGGAACTTGGAGCACATGGGGCCCAGCTAAGAGCGGCTGGAATCTCCGCTACCGGCGCAAAGGCAAATCACTGACTGCGCTGCATCCACAGCAGGAACGGATCCTTGTGCAGATCGTGCTCGGCAAAGTTCAGGCCAAGCACGCCCTGCAGCTTGAGCTCGGAGAGAAGATCTCGCGGATGTTGCAGGAGGCTCCACAGTTGCGAGACGGGCGTTGGCTGTTCATTCCAGTGACCAGCGAATCCGATGCCAAGGATGTGAAGAAGCTGCTGCTGGCGAAGATGCGACCGCCCCGGAACGCACTATAAGGGTTAAGGCGATACCTACTGAGCTAATGCAGCTTGAGAAAAACGGAGGGA
>JAEOSA010000064.1 GCA_016840595.1 Candidatus Hermodarchaeota archaeon
CCAGTCTATCGTCAAACAAATCATGGAATTTGAAGAAGGAAAACGCATTCGAATTCTCTCACCGGTGGTACGAGGGCGTAAGGGCACATACAAAGCATTATTCAAGAAACTCCAAGGAGAAGGATTCATTCGGGTACGAGTGGATGGGAAAGACTACAGGCTCGATAAAGAAGAGATTGAGCTTGACCGATATAAACAGCACACCATTGAAATTATCGTGGACCGTTTGGTTCTGAAACCTGCAGTGGAACAACGACTCAATCAGTCTGTGGAAACTGCCCTTGAATTCGGTAAGGGTTTGGTCACAGTAGATGTTCAGGGTGACCAAGAATATCTGTTCAGTGAATCAGCTGGCTGTCCAGTTTGCGGCATCAGTTTTCCAGACCTTGCTCCACGAATGTTTAGCTTTAACTCACCGTATGGCGCCTGTCCTGCCTGTAAGGGCTTAGGGTACACTTTGGAAGTTGACCCGGATCTTGTTATACCTGATACTACAAAGTCAATTAACGAAGGAGCGCTTGCTTGTTATCGAGTCCCATTGAATGGTTGGCGACTACGAAGCTTTACAAGTATTGCAAAACATTACGGATTTAGTTTGGACACTCCATTCCAGGATTTAGATCCTGAACACCAACAAATTCTCCTCTATGGGTCTGGTGATGAAGAAATTCGTTTCGAACATCGAGGTATCACCGCCGCTGGTCGCAAATGGGAATGGATTAGTGAGAAACCAACGATGGGGGCGATTCCTGGTCTAAAACACCGGTACAAGTATACACGGTCTGAGGTTGTTCGCGATCAAATCACGCAGTTCATGGCTCAACTTCCCTGTCCGGTCTGTCAAGGGCGTCGGCTACGCCCTGAAGCCTTGGCTGTAACTATTCAGAACCAAAGCATCGATCAGGTCACAAACCTCTCGATCAGCGAGACACTTTCACTTTTTAATGACATGAAGCTCACGAAAAAAGAAACCACAATTGCCCGACAAACCCTTCGCGAAATCAAACAACGCTTACAATTTCTATCTTCAGTAGGTCTTGATTACCTAACCCTCAATCGGCTTTCAGCAACCCTCGCTGGTGGAGAAGCCCAACGAGTTAGATTAGCTACCCAGATAGGTTCCCGATTGGTGGGTGTTACCTATATCCTCGATGAACCTAGCATCGGTCTCCATATGCGGGATAATGAACGACTCCTCTCAATGTTATTGCAACTACGTGATTTGGGAAATACGGTGCTTGTGGTTGAACATGATGAAGGGTTCATCCGAGCCGCAGATTGGGTGATCGACCTTGGACCTGGCGCTGGGATTCATGGTGGGCAAGTAGTGGCGGAAGGCACGGTCCCTGATATTGAAGCTAATCCAAAATCAATCACTGGATTGTATTTACGTGGAGACAAAGTCATCGCAGTACCTCCAACTCGACGTCTTGGGAATGGAGCGAGTATCCAAATCAAGGGTGCTAAACATCGAAACCTGAAGAATATCGATGTTACCTTCCCCTTGGGCACCTTCATATGTATCACTGGGGTCTCTGGATCAGGGAAGAGCACTCTCATTACAGACACATTATACCCCGGGATTATCTGGCAGTTCCGACAACGTCGCCGACGTCGATCTGATGCAATACTTACGAGTCAACTTCAGAAACCAGGTCCCTTCCAGGCCCTCAACGGGATTGAACTCATTGACAAAGTCATATTGGTAGATCAATCACCAATTGGGCGGACCCCCCGTTCAAATCCTGCCACTTACACCAAAGTCTTCGATCCTATACGTCAACTCTTCTCATTGACGCAGGAAGCCCGGAAACGCGGTTACGTACCGGGTCGATTCAGCTTTAATGTGAAGGGAGGACGTTGCGAGGCTTGTCGGGGTGCTGGAGTTATACGGATTGAAATGCAGTTTCTCCCCGATGTGTACGTCGTCTGTGACGAATGTAACGGGAAACGGTTCAATAAAGAAACTCTCCAAGTCCGGTACAAAGGGAAAACGATCTACGAAGTCCTCCGGATGACGGTCGATGAGGCTGCAGATTTCTTCAAAAACATACCAAAAATTGCTCGCATCCTCGATACGTTGCAAGCTGTTGGTTTAGGTTATATGGAATTGGGACAACCCTCACCAACTCTCAGTGGCGGTGAGGCTCAGAGAATTAAGTTGAGCCGCGAACTGGGTAAACAAAGCACTACCCAAACACTTTACATTCTCGATGAACCCACCACAGGATTACACCTCGCAGACGTGCAGAAGCTCTTAGACGTGCTTAACCATTTAGTTGACGCAGGAAATACTGTCATCGTGATTGAACACCAACCAGATGTAATCAAGGGAGCTGATTTCATCATCGATCTAGGTCCAGAAGGTGGGGACCAAGGTGGCTACATTGTAGCTCATGGAACACCAGAACAGGTGGCTCAAGAGCGTAAGTCTTACACGGGTGCTGTGCTTCGTGAAGCTCTTGCACCAAAGACGGAACGTGAAGATGGCTCCCAGGGTCGTGTAAAGATTCTTTCACGGTAAGAGCGAACCGTTCTTCAATATCAATCACTCATTATTAGACACAATTTATTTCCAATATGTGACTGGGTATGGACCTCGAACAGGAACTGAAGGATTTACCCGACGAACCGGGTGTCTACTTACTTTACGATGAGAAAGACACCGTTATCTACGTCGGGAAAGCCCAGTCCTTAAAGAAACGAGTCCCTGCTCATTTTCGAGGGATTGGAAAGGGAAACGTCTTCTCTCCCATTGGTCAGGAAGTCACCGAACTTGAATACATGGTCACCGCCAATGAATCCGAAGCCCTCGTTCTCGAAGATAACATGATCAAACGCTACAAACCACGATACAATATTCGGCTAAAGGATGACAAAAGCTTCCCTTACGTTCGTATCACACTGGCCGATGAGTATCCACGTGTCGAGAAGACTCGGACCCTCGTCCAAGATGGGAGTCGCTATATTGGTCCCTACTCTAACGTCAAAGCTCTGGACGGATTTCTCAAATCCATCAACCGTGTCGTTCCCATAGCCACCTGTAAGCCCACCATTGTAATTGGAAAACGCAAACGCCCTTGCCTCAAGTACGATATCGGACGGTGTCCCGCACCCTGTATGGGTAAAATCAGCAAAGAAGACTATGATGAGTTAGTAGATGAATACACGCTCTTGCTCACCGGACGCCATGACGAGCTAGAGACACACCTAATAGAGCGGATGGAAGCCACCTCTCAAGCAAAAGAGTATGAAAAAGCCGCACGATTCCGCGATCGCCTCCGCGCCGTTCAGCGTGGACGGCAGGCTCAACGGGCCACTTTTTGGAATCAACTACCTGGGCATCGTGATGTTTTCGGACTAGCTCGTGCAGGACCAGATGCCTTGGTTCAATTGCTTGTGGTTCGTGAGGGTCGTGTGGTAGGACAACAACCATTTCCTCTCAGTGCTCCCGCGGCTCTCCCCAATGATACCGTTCTCGAAGCTTTTCTCAAACAATACTATATCCGTGCCACTGAAATCCCGCAAGAAGTGGTCATATCTGTTCCTGTTTCCGATTCACAGTTCTTGGAAGAATGGCTTAGTTCACGACGTAGTGAATCAGATAAAGTTCACATCATTCATCCAACCCAAGATCCCCTTCGCAGTCTAATTGAAATGGCAAATGAAAATGCCCAGTTTCACCTCCATCAGTTAATCGAACGCCTAGCCGCTGATGAAGGACGACGTCATCGCGCTTACCAGGACTTGATGGAGTACCTGAAACTCCCTGAGGAGCCTGCCTACATTGAAGGGTTTGACATCTCTACGCTACAGGGCGCCGCATCCGTTGGAGTAAGTGTCGCGTTTCAAGATGGAATGCCCTACAAGAAAGCCTATCGACGGTTCAAAATCCGAGACGTCCAAGGACAAGACGACTTCGCAATGATGCGAGAAGTCGTAGAACGTCGTTATCGACGCAAACTGGCAGAGAAAACCTCCTTACCAAATCTCATAGTTATTGATGGAGGACGTGGTCAACTCAGTATGGCTCAAAAAGCTCTGGAGTCATTAGGTGTGGAGAATCTCCCTGCTATTGGAATTGCTAAAGGAGATCCGCCAGATCCCGATGTCATCTATGTGCCATGGCAATCTACACCCGTTGATATTCCCGCAGATAGTGAAGGACTACGTCTCTTGAAACGGGTCCGAGATGAAGCTCATCGCTTTGCCATTAGCTATCATCGAAAACTTCGAGAAAGTCAAGGATTAAAATTAGTTCTCACTGAAATTCCAGGCGTGGGAAAGAAACGGGCAACGGTACTCCACCAACGTTTTGAAAGTTTGAAGAAGCTCTCTAAAGCAAGCGTCGACGAAGTAGCAGCTGTACCAGGAATTTCACCAGCACTCGCGAAACAGATACTAGACTACCTCTCAACTCAAGGCTACTGAGGTCTCGTTGAACTTGTCTGGTTCGTTTTTTGTTATTCAGAAGAGGTAAATGGTAAAGCTGAGGGTGAGGAGAAAGATGGCAAAGTAGTAAGTTGAGAAGATAGTAAATTCCGCCTTGTTGAAGCGGCGATGAAAGAGCCTGACGCCGATGAGGAGATCAGATATGACGAAGATAATGGCTCCAATGAACGGGACAAATCCCAACGGGTTTCCTGCTGTGAGCCATAATATTAGTGAACTACTTAGGGTTAGGGAAAGGATTAGGACGTAGACAATCAGGGGGATCTTCAGTGGTCCTAATCGGGGTTCAGACGAGTCAAGAAATCGAACAGCTACGATGATGACAAAAATCAAGACTACGTATGAGATGAAAAAAGCTAGAATAGGAATCAAAGAAACCCCAAGGAGGTAGCTGTGCAATAGAAAGTTTGCTGTGAAAAAGAGGTGTGCAATTAGGAAGAACAACACACCTGCTAGAAATTTGGTTTCCATTCCAATATCACCTAAAGCACAGAAGATCAAGGCTACGGCTAACAGGATGTAAAACAAGGCCACGGAAGGTCGAAAGACAAGTATGATGATGATTGAAATCAATGCGGGAAGGACCTTAATTGTAAGAAACAGCCCAGTGGGTACGTTTTTAATTCGTTCGCTTTTAACAGCAAGTTCGTCTTCTCGAACAGCTTTGAGAACCGTTGAGAAAATAGCAAAAAGCCAGAAAAATAAGGCAAAGATGATGAGTTGCAACATGTCCTTGCATAGATAGTTTGATGCTTAAGAGTCTGATTTATTGTTATAACAGGTAAGTGAGCTTCGAGATGAAATAACTCTATTCTAAGAATTCCTTTTGAGAAAATCCAAAATAACAGTAGAAAATATCTCACTTCGTTCGGTGACATAATTCATATGCGTCATATTTGGTATAATCGCAAATTCAGCATTGGGGATTAAGTTATACATTTCCAATTGGATTTCAAGGGGTACCGCCTCGTCTTTATCCCCTATGATGAGAAGAGATGGTGCTTCTATCAATTTAATATCTTCATTCGGATACCCCGATGGATCCCCCCACATTTGTAACAGTAGTGTTAGGAATTCCTCCAAATACTCGGGACCGTAAACATGACCATGTGCAATTCTAAGTGATTCCTCAAGTTCTGGTTCTGATTTAAGCCAGTCTCGAACAGCAGAAAGGGCGTCACTAGTATGTTTTGTAAGTTTCTGCGTCACTGCACCGAGAACAAGAGCTTTAGGTATTTCTCGATATCGAATCCCAATTTCCGCTGCAATTTGACCACCATCGCTCCACCCACAAATGATAGGCTTTTTGACATCCAACGCTTTGGCTAAAGCAACGATATCATCTGCCATTAGGGCATAATTTAGAATTTTCTGAGGATTATTGGTACGACCGGAGCCTCTACAATCCGGGGCTATTACGCGGAAATGTTGAGAAAAGACCTTTCTTAGCCCAACCCATCCAAGCTCTGCTGTTCCTAATCCTCCATGAAGTAAAATTAGGGGGGTTCCTTTTCCTCGATCCTCATAATACATATGCAATCCGTTAACATCAATATAGCGACCAAAATCAGGCAGTTCACGCTTGTCTTTTATGTTCATTTCGACAACCTTCTTCTTTTGGGAATAAGGTTTACCCTACCGAGTCCATATTCTTTTAGATTGTTTTTAGTTTCTGTTTTAGGAGCGGAATTGCACCGCCTGCTTCAATATATTGAATGAGAAAAGGTGGAACCTTGGTTATTTGATGACTTTGACCTGTACGGTGGTTAAACAGTGTCCCCTCTTTCAAATCGATTCGTATCTTATCTCCATCCTTGACTAAATTGGCATCTTTAGCAATTGCAGGAAATTCGATTGCGGGAACACCCAAATTGTAAGCATTCCGGAAGAAGATTCGGGCAAAAGATGCCGCAATAATCGCTCCCACGCCTAAACTCCGAAGAATTGCTGCTGCTGACTCACGGCTTGATCCGATGCCCAGGTTTTCTTCAGCCACAATTACGTCATTAGGTTTCACGTTTTTCGCGAATTCAGGTCGCAGATTCTCAAAGGCAAAAGGTGCAATTTCTTCAATGGAAAGACTGGTCAGATGAGCGGCTGAGATGATATCGTCGGTACTGATGTTGGAACCAAATCGCCAAGCTTTTCCCTCAATTGTCGTTCGTTGTTTTGGCATATGGCACTCAACCTCATCGTGGATCAGTTATCTTTCCTGCAATTGCGCTGGCTGCAACCGTTGCTGGTGAAGCAAGATAGATGTGCGAATCGGCGCTTCCCATTCGCCCAGGGAAATTGCGGTTCGATGTGCTAATACAGATTTCTCCAGAAGCAAGAAGTCCACAGTGACCTCCAAAACATGCACCACAAGTTGCCGGACCAATGGTGGCTCCGGCTTTCACAAGCGTACCAATTGTCCCTTCTTCTAGAGCAGCCAGGAAAATTCGTCGACTCGCGGGATTGACGATGAACCGAACATCCTTTGCAACCTGTTTGTCTTTTATAATTTGAGCCGCCACTCGAAGATCTTCTAATCGACCATTCGTGCAAGAACCTAACAGTGCTTGATCGATGTGAATTCCCTCAACTTCAGTCACCGGTACGGCATTACTCGGGAGGGACGGCTTCGCCACTTGTGGTACAAGTTTCGATACATCAAGTTCATGGGTTTGATGATAAGATGCTTCTTCATCTGGGTAGACTGGGGTGAAGGATTGTTGTGTCTGTTGTTTAACATAATCGAGAACCCGTTTATCTGGCGGAATGAGAGCTGCCATTGCCCCAACTTCAACAGCCATATTGGTTAGGGTCATCCAAGCATCCAAACTCAGTTGTTTAAGGGTATCACCGTGGTATTCGATGGCTTGGAAAGACGCTCCTTCCACACCAAGCCGGTAAAGAATGTTGAGAATAATGTCCTTTCCCATCACTTTAGCAGGTATTTTCCCGGTAATCGTTATTTTGATCGTATCGGGGACACGGAACCACAACCGACCTGTCCCTAAGACAATAGCCATATCGGTTGCCCCAATACCTGTTGTGAGTGCACCGAATGCCCCTCCAGTTGTCGTATGGGAATCTGTTCCTACTAACAGCTCTCCTGGACGCACATGCCCTTCTTCCACAAGTATCTGGTGACAAACGCCACTTCCCACATCGTAAAAGTGTTGAATCTGAAAATCTCGTACAAAATTACGGACTCGTTGGTGTATAGTCGCAGCCTCTACTGTCGGCGCTGGTACCCAATGATCCAAAATCATTACCACACGACTAGGATCCCACACCTTGGTGACCCCTGCTTCTTCAAGGTGGGGAATGACTCGAGTACCCATCATTTCGTGGCTCATGGCCACATCCACGGAGGCTTCGACAATTTCACCTGGCGTAACTGCTTTCTGATCTGAATGAGTTGTCAGGATTTTTTCTGCCATTGTCTGTTGAGCCATGTTAACTCCTCTCGTTCACAATTTTTTGAATCATCTTTCGAATTGCAGTTCCCATCTGTTTTGTCGTTGAAGGCTTTTGGCTGGCATAGGGACCTTTACATAAATCGTAGGTGCGGACCTTTCCTTCCTTGAGAACTGTTGTAACTGCCTCTTCGATTATCGTAGCTCCATCTATTGCTTGGTGATCATTGTGTCGTTCTCCAAGCCATTCTAGGAGCATTTTTCCTGCAAGGATCGCTGCAGTAGGATTTGCTCGTCGTTTTCCGGCATGACGGGGAGCCGAACCATGAATGGGTTCAAACATGGCATGATTATCACCAATGTTTCCTCCTGCTGCCACTCCCATGCCGCCCTGAATTGCTGCTCCCAAATCTGAGATAATATCCCCATATAAATTCGGAGCGACTACGACATTGTAGTACTCTGGTTGTCGGATACACCACATCGCCCATGCATCAACGTAGGCATAATCGGGTTCAATCTCCGGAAAGTCACTCATACTTTCTTCAAACACCTGACGGAATAGTTGGTCACCAAGGAGTACGTTGCTCTTGTCTACGCAAGTCAGGCGCTGTTTCCCATCTTTTGGAGCACCCCTCTCACGTTTCTGTGCAAGTCGACCTGCGTACCGAATAACGCGTTCTGCTCCCATCCGTGAAATCGGGCGAACATCAATTGCTAATTCGCCAGGCTCGTTTTCACCATAGCGTTTCCCAATTCCCGAATAGAGCCCCTCAGTATTTTCACGGATAATGACAAAATCAATATCAGCCGGCTGCTTATCCGCCAATGGGGTTGGAACCCCCGGGTAAAGTTTCACGGGTCTAACATTCGCATACAATTCCAGATCTCGACGCTGCCCAAGAACGACTTCAGCTCCTGCTAGTTGTCCATCCTTACGGCGAACCGGTTGCCCTGGAGCTATCTCCCAACCCACAGCCCCTAACAGAATCGCGTCCGCTTCCTGTCGCGCAAAGACCTCAGCTTCTCCTGGCCATTCAACTCCTGTTTCAAGATAATATTTTCCTCCACAGGGAAACTCGTGAAATGCAAGATCTAACCCTTGAATTGCTTCGGAAATAATTTCGAGAACCTTGACACCTTCTTGAATGACTTCAGGGCCTATACCGTCACCAGGCAACACTTGAATTTTGTATGCACGTGCCACAGGAATCGACTCTCAGACCGGTCTGTATACTAGCTAAACATTGCTTCCCCCCTATTACTGCTCCCCTCATGTGCACTAACTAAACAATGCAAATGTGCTAGTAGTAGAGTCTACTTGGGTTATTCGAGGGCATCCTCAACAAACTGAATCAAATCGACCATCTTCAGCTTCGAGCCACTCTTCTCGATGGCTAGCGCCAGTGAAGTTTCGCAGAATGGACAAGCACTCACTAAGTGCGTTGCACCTGTTGCTTCAGCTTCCTTGATTCGTTCTATTGAGGTATCAAGGGTCCAATCAGGAAATTGTGCTCGAGCTCCGCCACCTGCTCCACAGCACCACGCATTTTCTTTGTTACGGGGCATCTCGACAAAATTATCACCAAGTAGTATTCGAAGAATCTTTCGAGGAACTTCAAACCACTCAGCTTTCTCCTTTCGATTTTTAATCAGATGTGCCACATGTCGCCCATAATGGCAAGGATCGTGATATGTGGCTTTAATCCCCTTGAGGGGTTT
>JAEOSA010000065.1 GCA_016840595.1 Candidatus Hermodarchaeota archaeon
GAATAAGTATTTCCCAAGAGTCGATGGAGGAGGAGCCATTGTTTGTCAGAAAGGGCAAAGGGTTGCAACGCAGAGGTCAGAAGATCTATGTAGGCATCAACTTCACTAAGGTTTTCAGGATCCAGTGGGTTGATTCGGAGATTATAGCCGAGGGTATAGAACTGGCATTCCGGTGTGTATTGGGCAAGGGGGCGATAGGTGTTTTTTCGTGTGATAATTAGATATGTGAAGGCGTGTCGTGAAGTTTCGAGGGCAATGCGTTGATTAGTGTGCGAACGAGACTTGTATTCGCCAAGTGTTAAGAGGCCAGCTGCCAAATCATCAAATCGTAGGCCAACGGGATTTTCAGTTTGCATTGTTTCGGTTTCAAAAGTATGGCCAATATTGAGATCTGATTCTAGGTTCTCTGGGATGACAAATTCAGCTGGAATAGAGCTGCCTAGCCCCTTTGCTAGGAGTGGCGGAACCCGAAGGAAGAGGCGAACAGATTCCGCCCCGGTTAGAAAAAATGGGGAGGTTTTCCTTGGAGGAGGAGTGATCGGATTCCATCCTCTAATTCTGTGCCTGTGAGTCGGCGGAGTCGAATATGGGGATAAGCTGTTCGAAAAGCGATTTGGAGTGTTTGGAGGTCGTGCTGCACTTGATTAACAAGCACTTCGTCAGGTGGACCATCATATAGGGTTGACACGTCTCGACGTGTACCGAGTAGTAGTCGGGTTTTCCACAACCCTCCCTTTCGCCAAGCAAAGGCAGCTTGTTGGGAGGGATCAAGTGTGCTGAGAGTATCTTGTGCTTTTTCGGTGATAGCGTGGTGGGTGAGGAGTGATTGGTGAGGAATGGGGGCATGGACTAAGGCATAGAAGAGGGGGACGTGAGCACTATATACGGCGCGGATAAAGGCTGACATGTTGCCCCGAATTCCCATGGGAACTTTGTCGACGACAAGCAGTGCTGTAGCGGAGTTGCCGCCCTTGTGAGCCATAATTACAACATCTTGAGAGGGAGTGAGAAAAAAATCAACATCTGCTAGTGGATATACCTGAAGGTTTTCTGTTGATGAAGGGTATGCTAGTTTCCGAAATGCTTTGTATACAGTTTCTCGAATACGTGGGAAGAGCAAGATGGTGGTGATACCTTGGATAAGGAGAAAGATGCTAAGGGCAGGGATTAAACCGATTATGAACTGAAGTGTGAATGTTATCGCACCATTGATGGCTAAGATAAAAATCCAGAGTGGCCAAGAACTTGATTTTGATTCTTCGTTCGCGCTTCGCCAAAACCACCCAGCAAATCGCATTTCTTTTTGAAGCGACCCTTTGGATCGTTGTCGTGAAGGAATTCGGGGAGTAGAACCTGCTTCGGAAGTTCGCGTTTGATTGGTGGTTGTTTCAAACCATGAATCTGTATTTACAAACATCGCTGTTTTCATCCCTAGAGTGATAGTATAAGAAGAAACCCGAGTCCAAGACCGGTTAGCAAATAGAAGAATGTGGAATAGGTCTTAGATTGAAGAAGGGAAGGGAGTGCTAGAAATGGAAGCGGAAAGAGTATTGGAAGGAAATAAATCCCCCAAACATTGGTGAAGGGTCTAAGCAGATAACTGATGGTTAGAAATGTGATTAGAAATATACTTCCAATACAGGTGGCTAAGGCAAAACGTGTAGATAGCGATTTCACAGGAGGTTGTTGAGGATAGGCCATTAAGTATTGGGGACCCGGTTTTTGAGGTGCCCTGATAGGTCGTCCGTTGATTGTATTTTGTTGAAGATTTCCCGACGGGTGATTCGAGGGTTGGAAAACGATAAACATTTGTGACTTGGATCTAAGTTGGTTATTTTTTCGTGAGTTTCGATAGACACGACGTGCAATCAGAATCTCGATGAAGAAAATAAAGAGGATTACAATTGCCAAGGAATTAAACGAGCTCTGCATAGTGAAACACACTTTCTTAGGTTTTTGATTGATCAACACCTTAGGGGTTCTTCCGTGAAGCTCGCGGATTTTGGTTTGTTTATATGCATTATGGTTAATTTCTCAGGCGAATAGTGAAGACGAAATCATAGTTAGTGAAAACACATAAAAAATACCCAAAACCTGCCGCAATTTGATGATTCTGAATTCGGGTTTGATGTGTTTTGGATGAAGCCTACCCCTCTAGGAATTGAAAATAATCGAAGCTCAAAGGATACACTGAACGGAGTCAACCAGAAAATCCATCCTGACATTACAGAGATTCTAATTGCTGACGGAATTCGGTTACTCCATCCGATACAAGTCAAGGCTTTGGATGCGGGGGCATTAGATGGAGAGAACTTTCTTGTATGTTCTCCCAGCGGTTCAGGGAAAACCCTCATCGGCGAGTTGGTTAGTGTTCATCAAGCTTTGGCAGGTCGGAAGGCTCTTCTTTTAGTTCCTCTTCGGGCCTTGGCAAGTGAGGCATTTCTTCGGTTTCAAAGTCGGTATCGAAAACTCGGGTTAAACCTTGGGATTTCGACAAGTGATTACTCGACAGAGCCTAATGATCTTGCGAAGATGGATATAGCTATTCTCACCTATGAGCGATTTGATTGGTTGTTACGAATGGAGCCGGAATGGCTTGATAAGGTGGGTGTTATTGTTATTGATGAGATTCATAATATCGCGGAGCGAGTACGTGGGCCACGCCTCGAGAGTTCGATTACGAGGCTTCGGCACATCTTACCTGATGTTCAGATAATCGGATTAAGCGCGACCATTGGTAATCCGAAAGAGTTGGCTTCTTGGCTTGGTTGTCATCTTATCTTTTCGGATGAGCGTCCGGTTGAGTTAAGGCACCGGGTCATCCTTGCTCGTAAATCCTTACATAGTCTAGCCCGGCTGGTTCGAGCATCTGTGATGAAAGGAGGACAGGTTTTAATTTTCACACCTTCGCGTCGAGAAGCTGAAAGGATTAGTCTTACGCTGGTTAATGTAGTTAAACCACTTCTCTCTTCCCTTGAACAGGAGGAATTAGCGAAATACTACGAGCTCGCCACATTAGGAGATGATGTCGCACCCAACCGCGAAAGACTAGCGTCACGTTTCAAATTTGGTGTGGCTTTTCATCATGCAGGGTTGGATGTTGCTTCACGACGTTTCGTTGAGGACTTGTATCAGAAACGCCTTCTCAAAGTGATTTGTTGCACAACAACACTAGGTGCTGGGATTAATACACCGGCAAGGTTGGTTGTTCTTCTCCAACCTCTTTTTGTTCCGGGTAATCAAAATGAAGAATATGAAGTAAGGCATCTGAGTGCGAATAGGGTTCATCAAATTTTGGGTCGAGCAGGAAGACCAGGCAAGGAATCAGTTGGGTTTGCAGTTCTTCTAGCCAGCACACCTGAGGAGAGCGAGAGAATTCAAGAATTATATTTCCATAATTTCGACGGAAAATCTAGTCCGCTCTATAACCGTGTAGAGAGCCATCTTTTCTCCATTGGTTCTCTCCGAGAACAGGTGCTTGTTCTCGCTGCCCAGTCTTCAGGCACCTCCATAAAAGAAATCGAAGCCTTTTTTGAGAATACTTTCTGGTGGCACCAAAATCAAGGAAAAAACCCAAAATCGCGGCTTGAACAGCTCATTAGTATTGGTTGCCTTGATGTCGAAACGCTTCTCTCGACTCAACAGAGATTGAAATCCAACGGAAAGAATAGAGAGAGAACAGCACAACCTTTGGATAAAATGCCAGTTGAACTTACCCTTCTTACGAGTAATCGAATTGAAGGACGTATTAATGATGGAGGCTGGTTTACTTGTGCGTTTAGTGATTCTGGACCGGTTTGCAGTTGTCGACAGCATTACAATAATCAGAGCCTTTGCTCCCATCTTCTTGCTTTGGCAAGATTTGCAGTAAGCCAGTATCCCCAATATGCTCGTGAAATAATCCCGCGAAGTATGAAAGAGGAATTTATCCTTGATTATCTTGAACGCAGTGCTCTTCTAGTTCTCCGTGATTCGCGATATTTTGCTACGGATCTTGGACGGTTAGCAGTCAAATTGTATGTTAGACCTACTACAGCCCTTTGGATTAAATCGCGACTTCCTGTAATTGCAACAGGACCCAGTTTCATCGATTCGGTTATCCAAGGGCTACAGTTTGAAAGTGATTTTTCAAAACCGTCACGTCTTGCTCGCAGTTTGGGAATGCTTGTGGAAAAACAGGGTGCATCTTTGATTGAAGCCGCCCGAAAAGGCGATGTCGAAATCGGGGATTTGGAAACACTGCTTCATACGGTAATTTGGTTGGCAAAAACGATTATCACCATTGCTCAATTGACAGGTAATGATGAAATAAGATTAATTGGCGAACCTATCGTAGAAGCATGGGAAAGTTACATTAGTTAGGATTATTTGGGATCTTCTTTACTGCGTAGTTGAAACCCGGTTTGGCCTAGTTCAGCTAATATGCGTTGAGTTGTGGTTTGGTTTCGATGTTTGATAAGCATCAGGCGATAGGTAGGGCTAGGCGTTTCTGCTCGCTTAAGTTGAATTTCCATCGTTGCGTAACGACTGATTGCATCACCACCTACAGGTCGGTTTTCTCCTTCCCAAGAGGAAACCTGATTGATAGCAAGAATTACAAGATGGTGCTGCTGGGCTAGTCCGAGTAACCGTGGGAGTTGATATTCAGTTAGCTCACGGTACAGGGCAATCGCATTTTTGGGTGTCAACCGGCGACGGTACAGCCCGGTTATTGGGTCAATGATGACTAACCGAATTGTGGGGTCGAGAAAAAGATGGAGTTTTGTAATGAGCTCACTTTGTTCCTGAAAGGTTCTTGGATGAAAGACCGTCAGTCTGTCAGTAATCTTTGATGATCCCTTTGCTAATTGGAGGAGTCGACGAGGACTGTAACTACGATCACAATCAATGATAAAGGAACCAAGTTCTTGTTTCGACAGATGGAGGAGGGCTTCCATCGCTAGTGTTGATTTTCCACTTCCAGCCGAACCAAAGATGTGAGTGATTCCACCAACTGGAAATCCTCGAAACGCTTCGTTGATGAACCCACTTGTTTCGAACAAAATAGAAAAATCATGGTGATTTGTAGGGTTAGTGGAGAGGGATGGCACGGATAGTGTCCTCCCGTTTTTCTAGAAATCCTTCCGCTGTGAGAAGATCAATGGCTTCATGAACTTGCTTGGGCAGAAGCCCCGAGTCGATACACTGTTGGAAAAGTTCATGGAGCGGAAGCCATTCAGGATACTCAGATCGATGACTTCGGAGTATCTGAAGTACTTGTTTCGCTGGGTTTTGATTCTCACCCATTTGGGTAGGCTTGACCATTCCATGCATCGTATACTGATATTTTTGAACTATGTGCTGTGCAGCTTTTGATGACTCGACGATTACTCCATCAAGCTTATGGAGTAACACCTTGGCATTACAGCGAGGACAGTAATTTCGATGAGTCCCTTCGGGAACATATGTGTACTCTGCACATTCAGGACATTGGACGACCTTGTACTTTCGTGCCATTCAATCATCACTCTCTTCATTCTTGTCTTCAGCTGGTGACTGGTCAATCACTGAGTGTAATTCGATAACCGGTGTCGCTTTTGTGCCTTGACCTGAAGGGAACATCTGTGTAAACCTGTTCAGACGACCTTGAAGCCTCACAAAACAGAAAATACCACCAATGAGACCTACAATCATTATGACAAGGGAAATGACAACAAATGATGACGAAATCCCTGCATCCCGATTCTCAGGATAATGGACAAGGAACGATTTGGATTGAGAGCACGGAGCAAATCCACTTTGTCCTTCATAGATCACGTTTACTGTATAGGACCCCGGTGGTGGTGTTGAGAGTGAGATATCGCATCGTCCGTTTGCATTGGTTCTCAAAATTGTGTGGAATATCCGACTTGAATCCTGAGCAATCACTTCGAGAGTGAGATTTGCTGACAGCCCATGGGTTTCTGTTTCGTTCAAGTAGTTTAGCTGTATTTCAATTGAGACAGTAGGTGTCAAGGTAGCATCCTCCACTTCGAGGGGTTCAACAGTTATGGTGAGTTCTGTGGTGAGAGTGATACTGACCTCGATGATTGTGAGCACTTCTGTTGTGGATGTTAATGTGCAGTAGGGAGCCGATACATTTACCTGCAGTATGTAGAGTCCTGGGTCCAAATCGTGTGTTAGGATTTGAGTACAATAGATGCCCAGTCCTTGATGAAACGCAGGATAGGTTTGTGGAGGTGATTCGATGACAACGAGGACCTCACCATTGGTGATTTGACTCTCAACACCTGTAGAACCTTCAAGATTGAGTTGAATTGATACATTCAGTGGATTACCTTGAGGAACTGAAAGACTTGGTTGATAGGTTTCTTGAACTGTGATATTGCCCCAAACCTCACAAATCGAAGTGTATCCTCCGTAATAGGGAATGGTCCCAGGTGCAATGGCAGTGATGGTCAGGTTCTGTGAGCCGAGGGATCCTAACTTTCGGGGTATGGCTTCTTGAAGCTCCCAGTTTCGTGGATTGATTGGGCTTGAAAAGTTTGAGTAGGTTGTATCGAAAATTTGGATGAAAATGGTGATGGGGATGGGGAGTTGATTCCACCGCGTCTCGTTGACAGAAGCCGAGAATGCAACGGTGGACCCAATGGTGACGATTCCTTGTGGATATGTGATTTGGGTTAAATCTAATAACGGATTAACATCGAGCATGGGAAGAAGGTTTAGTCGATTAATGAGCTGGAGAGCCATATCGAGAATGTAGGGTGCCCATTTACCATTGGGTAAAGAGGACTCAAGGACCAATCCTTGATATGTGAAGCATGTGAGAAGATTAGCAGTTAACTCTTCATGTTCGATTAGATTTACAGCTTCAGGGTACAATCCGCTCTCAGTTAGAAAATTGAGGATTTCAGTAGCATAGTATGTGGTAACCAGAGTAGGGTTATTTTGTAGGTAGTGATTTGTGTGGGTTGCGAGAGATTGCCCGTTCAATCCAGTTAGGCTCGGATCAAGATAGCCCCAGGCTTGTAAGCCAAACCACGTATCGGCCAAATCGCCTTCAGCAGCGCGCCAAGGATCTGGAAATGGTATTGAGTGGATAGTGTCATGGAAATATTGGTGGGTTTCGTTGCCTTGGAGACAACTTTGTAAATAGGAGAGGGCTGCAGTGGCGTTTATCAAATCTGTTGGTTGCCCTCCTAAGGCTGCATGAGCCAAGAGACTCCAGCAAGTAGTATCAAACCGGAAGGTGTAGTCACTCTCACGCCCCACATACAGATGATGAAGACCAAACATCCCAGAATAGCCCGATGCGAAGGTTTGACTTGCATCAATTTCTTGTCGGATTAAACCACTTCGTGAATTCCAAGGATTCCCTGTAAGATTCAATATCAACACTAGTTGGGCATACATATAGTGGTAGAGGGGACCGAAGGTTCCAGATTCTAGAGCAATGCGATCCGGAGTAGGTGTATCTGTGTCAGTCCCTACACCAGGAGGGGATTGATGTGCAATGAAAGAGGAACGGGTAGGCGACCAGCAGTTATTGAGATAGACAAGAAAGGAAGTTAGGTTTATTGCATTAAGGGCATCGACTTGATAGAGTGCTGAGAGAAGTTGCGTGCTAGTAATGAAATCGCCAAAAAAGATTGGTTCGGTGGCTCCACCCCATTCTGTGCAACAGTGGGAAAGATATGTGGTGAGGGCGTCTTGTGAAGTACCTAGCCCTCCAGTGAGTGCAAGGGTTTGAACGGCATACCAGGTTTCATCAGGTGAGTTGTGAAAATCATGTTGAATATCTCCTCGTCCCCATCCTCCATTTGAATATTGATTGGTTAAGGTGAAGTCTCGACTACCGTTGATGTCGACGAGGTCAAGAGCGTCTAGGATAGTTAACAGTTGTAGGGCACAAGATGTACCGAGTACCCATTCATCGGAATCGAAACTGAGTTGTGTATCAAAAACATTCGAACCGATCAGATCTTCACAAGCCATTATGAAATTGAGAAGTGCAGTTTGATTGATGGTGTCAAAAGCTGCAAGATGATTTAGAATTGTCATTGCATCTAATGCGTCCACTAAACTAGCGACGATTCCGCTGACCGATGAAGAATAGAATCCACCATATTCGGTACTTGAGGGATTACCTTCTTGGCAGGAACCTACATATGTGGCAATTGCGTCCAGGTCAATTTTGTTTTGTTGTCCAAGGAGAATCAACGCTTCGACAGCAAACCGTGTTGCTTTGAGGCTAGTTTGTGATGCCCTTTGTTCAAGGAAAAAGCCGCCAGTAATTGGATCTTGACAGCTTGCGATGTAGTCACCAGCTTGTTGTACATCCAACTGACTGAGAATCCCAAGAGCATCGGCAGTTAAGACACTCATGCTAGTTGTGATACACCGGTCTTTAAGCTGTGGGCTTGCAAGGTCTTCAAAGTAGCCATAGAGGGGATTGTAGGTACTCATGAGCCAGGACCCGAATGCTGAGAGATTCACATCTAGCCCATGGGTTTGCACTACATCTGTTACATAGAATGTAAACCTCAGGGAAGGTTCAAGGGGGTAACCGAATCCTCCGGCACCTTGAACAGCCCAATAGTCAGTGGGAGTTGAAGCTATCAGTTGGAGAGGGGCAAGGGTATTTCCAAGTCGATCTTGGAGTTGTGGGCGTATTAGCCAATGAATTAGGTTTTCACAGAAGTTAATCCCTTGGAGACTCAGTTTTGCAGTTTGGTCAATTCCCCAATAATAGAGATGAGGGTTTGTGGATAAGGCTCGAAACCAGAGAATTTGTGCTCCAGATCCAAGTGCATTTGTGCCAAGTATTTCAGCTTTTTCAGGAAGTGAGGTTAGTCGATAAGCATCATAGAAGATGTGATCAGTGTAGATGTTAAATCGCTCACTGGTGTGCGAGATGATATGGGGAAGGGAAAAGATTTGAAATGCTTCGTTAGGACTCCACAGATACCTTTCAATACAGGGGATAAGATCGCTACTGGGATTAATGCTCCATACTTGATCTAGCACTTCGTGTGCATAACCAAGAAGAAGAACAGGAGAAGGACACGCGATGATTGTCTGTGCTTGGGTTTCTGACACAGCAAAGCTAGCTTTGCTTGTTCCAACACTGGGTGTTACAACGATTAGATCATAATCAGTGGTGACAGCGAAATCAGTGATATGAATGACAGTTGTATTGAAACCCATTTCTTTATACAAACTGGTCCAGACTTCAACGGGCTCTTGACTGGATTCATTGACATAATTCCCATATACAACTAGCAAATTCCCCATTGAAAATGGGAGTGAACGCGCATCGGGTAGGCGAACTAGATCAGGAGTCCTAGATGGAGGGTTATTTGGTGGTGTTTCTAGCCCTAATTTTTCCGGTGAAATTGATGACTGGTGATGAGCGACGTTGGGTACCGGGGCTAGGAACAGCATGCTAAGTGCAAGAAGGATGAAGAGTCCTAGCGTTGTGAGTTGGTGGCGTGTTATTCTTTGTAATTGCACGAATTGTAATCCTCCATGGATGGACGTTGGGTGGGGGCTTTTGGTTTATTTTTAAGCCTTGCGTTCACGAGCCGG
>JAEOSA010000278.1 GCA_016840595.1 Candidatus Hermodarchaeota archaeon
CACTTAAGACTACTTAGGTATTGTGCTAGTCCAATAGCCCTAGCTACTTCCAAATTCAGCCTCTTAAGCTCCACGTGAAACAATCAGAAGACTTTAGGTGAGAAAACATAATGGGTGTCCTCCTTCACCTGACGAATCCTACTAGTACTAAAGAAAGTGGTTTCCTTGCTGGATGATATTGATGGATTAATGGCTCAATATGAGGTCGATGCCCTATTCCTTGAAGGAAAAAGTCTCCATAACACCAATCTTTACTACATGACCCGGTTTCTCGCCGTCGACCCCACCTACTATGTAAAACAGCGTGATCAACCGGGTGTTCTTGCAGCCATCGATATGGTCTGTGACCGTGCTAAACAATATTCTCCAATCCGAGATTTCCACAGCCTAAGCCCCACATGGAATCAGGCGATTCAGGAAAGAGTGCGTCGCGACGAATTAGAAAAACGAATCATTGCGGATATTGCCAAGAATCTATTCCCAAAGAAGGGCGTAATTGGGATTCCCCGAACTACTGATGCACAACACGTGCACAACCTCCAACAGCTGGGTATTCAGACAAAACCAGTTCAAGATCTTTTTTTCAAAGCCCGGGAAACCAAAGACAACTCGGAAATTGAAGCCATCAAAAAGGCGAGTCAAGCAACTGAAGCCACATTCCATCACCTCATCGATGTTTTTCAGAACACAGAGATTGATACCAAACACGTTCTCTTCTATGAAAAGAAACCCTTGACTGTGGGTCGAGTGAAACGAATGATCGAACATTCACTTGTAGACAATGATTCTGAAAACAGTGAAGAATCAATAGTAGCCGCCGGTTCAAAGGGTGCGGATTATCACTACTTAGGACTTCGTGATGATGTCCTTCATGCTCATGAGCCGATTATAATTGACATCTTTCCACGACGATTAGAAGAACGCTACCATGCCGATATTACACGTACATTTGTTCGCGGTACTGTATCTAAGAAGCTAAACCACTTGTTTGAATCCGTGGAAGCCGCTTTCGACGCTGTCCTCGATGCTCTCCAAGCCGGAGGAACAGCTGAAGACCTCACGAATGCCATGGCTGACTCTTATGAACGCAATGGCCACCAATCCGCTAATAGAACTCCTGGCATCAAAGAAGGGATGCTTCACTCTTTAGGTCATGGTATCGGACTCGATGTCCACGAATATCCGGGTCTCTCACTTCAACCCACTCCACTCCTTCCCGGTGCAGTCATTGCCGTTGAACCGGCACTCTATTATCAAAAGATCGGCGGCGTCCGTCTCGAAGAAAATTTTCTGGTCACATCGAAAGGCGCTCAGACCATCACCAAACTACCCCGAACGATTTTCCTTTAAATCCAGGGGCTGGGCCCAGCAGTCAATGCCAACCATTACCCGTTTGAAGCTTTTCACACTTTAGGAATCGTCTTGAGTAACTGGTGGGCATACAACCGTTGATTACAAACCGGGCAAACGCCTTTGGCTTTCAGAAACTCTAACAAATGCGCCCGATGCCCTTGGGCATGACAGGACGGACATAAAAGTAATTCTTCCCCCTCATAAACCCAGAATCCACACACTGCACACTTTTCAACGGTTTCAAAGGTAAACGTTTCCCGAGAAATCGCAGACAAAGGGTTATTACAATTCCAACACGTGGTTTGTTCCGGTGAATTCCATTTCCCACACGAGCAAATGAGAACATCCACCAGATGATGCGATGACGTCCAGACACGTGTTGTTGATTTTGGTTCTGTAACTGGAACCCAGGGATCACGGTGACTCGTCCGGTTATATCTCCGAGGTGGGGCATCAATAGAATCCCGTGTTGCAGCGTAGATTATGCAAATTGCAAGGATAATGATGATGAAGCCAAATGGGAATATTACGAGTGTCAACCTCAAACCTCCTTTTGTATATTTGAAACCTGTTTCTTAATCGATTGTCGATCAAGGTTCCCTCTAAGTATTTCCAAGTAAATTCAGGGTTATTAGGATTTACTTTTCCGGCAAAGAACTGCCCTCCAAAATCACTACAAAAGCACAAAACAGATTAGCCTCTTCTTGCTAGTGAATGAGAATAGGTGAATTCGTTGCCTTATGCTGAGATCAACAACACAAAAATCTACTATGAAGTTGAAGGTACCGGAGAACCCCTCATGCTTATCCATGGAGTACGGGGTTCGATTCGAAATTGGGATTACATCCGACCGTTAATTACGAATCACTTTCAAACAATTTTTGTTGACCTTCGAGGTCATGGACAGTCGAACGAACTCACCGAAGTAACCAAGGTCGATACATTTGCCCAAGACCACATTGAATTGCTCAAGCACTTGGAAATCGACCAATGTCATGTAGCAGGTCATAGTCTTGGTGGGTTCATCGCACAACAAATGGCACTCGATGACCCATCCCCATTCAAATCGCTTATCCTTATCGATACTGCACCAACAACTGATGTCGAAGGCGCACAAGCACAAATCAAACTTGCCCAACTCGCCTATGGACTATCACCAGAGGAGGCCGTCGAAAAAAGCCTGGAATTTGCCTACTATAACCCCAAGAAAATTCGTGAAAC
>JAEOSA010000279.1 GCA_016840595.1 Candidatus Hermodarchaeota archaeon
AATTGTTCGGGCAATCCGGACACGAAGTGTCGCTGTTACCAGGGGCATTGCTTCTTTGAGTTGCTCCTCAATGCTTGGTGCCTGGAAGTTAGCAATGTCGTCCGGTCGAGCCCTCCCAGACGCTGTTGCTTTGTCGATTGCCATCGCTCATTGACCTTCATTGAGTTTCATTGATATTCATTCATCTTCATTTTTTACCATATAAAGCTTCGCTTATCTTCGAAGGGACGTTTAACAGCTTTAGAAAAGCTCATCACCCTCAAGGAATGAGTAGCCGAAAGGTTTTGAAACGGGTTGTCATGGAAAGGAATTCCAGATAAAAGGTGAATAATGGTTATTTTTTGAATTTGCTATTTTTGTCGGGATGTTTTCATGCAAAATGAACATTAAAATGCTCCAATTCAGAATGATTGAAAGGCTTCAATCAAAGCCAAGTCACGAAGAGTAGTAAACATGCGCGCGCCATGTTCAATGTTCAGAATGAAAAAGCCTTAAGAATAGTGCCAAAAAAGGTTGTGAGTTTGAGGGCCCGTCTTCACTCTTTTTGAGTTGGTGTTTCGTAGAGGATTAGTCTTCCTCAGGTTCTTCAGCTATTTCGAGTTCAGCCTCAGTAGTTTGGGTGAGTACAGATTCCTGGGAGAGATAAGCGAGTAGTCTAAAGCGTTCCGATTCATAGTGGAGAAGGCTACGAAGGTGTTCTAGAGTAAAATGTTGAGCGCTTCGCCGAAATTCGGTAAAACTCGTGAGTTGTGTACGAAGGGTGTCGAGTTGAAGTTCTAAGAGTTTGGCTTGGAGGGCTCGATTGTCTGTGAGGGTGAGAGCTTGCTTAGCTAGATCCATGCTAGGCTGGTTAAGGGGGGCAAGGTAGACAGGTGGGTTTTTACTTAAATTGATGAAGAGGTGGCATTCGAGGTTATCAGGAGTAGTAAGAGTGCGGTAAACGTCTTGGTCGACGCCTAGAAGTGTGGGGCGTTTTAGTTGTTGTTGTTCGCGGCTCTCGAGGATGCCTTGGGCGGTTTCAATATCGGAGATACCCGGCATATTGGGGACGGTGAAGGGGAGTACTTGATCGATGGCTTGGCTGAGTTCATCAAATTTTTTGGTTTTCACGCCAGTGATGATGATAGCATTGCCCACGAGGATATTCAGGAGAAGAACATCGAGAGTGACGTCAAAGGTCTGGAGAATATATTCTGCTGAAGTGATACGGCGGCGGGCGACTTGTGAGCGTTCGTTGTGGGCTTTGAGGGCTTCATTGATGACCGGCATAAATGACTGGAAAGGTTTGATGTCGCCGCTCCAGTTTTTCAAGTGGGATTCGTACTGGTTGTAAAAGAGGACATTGAGACTATGGAGGACCGCTTGGACTTCGAGTTCATCCGCATTCCCATCTGCGAGGCCGACGGTGATTAGGGGGTCAAGGACGTCGTAGTGGAAGCGGTAGTCACCAGCTCCAATGGTGGCGATTTCTTCTTTGATGGCTTCTTGACCGAATTCGCGGATGGCGGTGAGAAGCCCGGTGAGGAGGGTATGATCGAGTCTTACGACAGGGGAGGTGCGAGAAAGGAGTGTTTCGCCTGATTGGAGGAAAATGAAGACTGAGTGCATTGTCATTGGGTGACCGCCCTTCTGCCATGACCCCTGGTGTAATGTTGGTGTTTAGGCTTTGTTTCTGGACAATTAAAGGTTTCCTTAATTTCATGGAATTCTTTTCAGGTTATGTTCATGGTTGTGCCATTAGTCTTTTATCCAATAAAGGCGTCATTGCTCCAAGTAGAGTGCGTATTCTAATCATGGTGAACTGTGATGTCTGAGGATTCACTTCGAAAATTATTACCAAAGTTATCAGAAGCGATTGGAATCTCCGGATATGAGGCTGAAGCCCGTGAGGTTATTCGAAGGGAAGTTGAAGACCTTGTTGATGACGTTTGGGTTGATGCCTTGGGTAATCTGTTAGCAGTGCGTAAGGGTAAGCAAGAGCATCCCAGGATTCTCCTTGATGCTCATGTCGATGAAATCGGATTTATCGTTCGATACGTTCATGATAATGGGTTCCTCCGGTTAACCCCTATTGGAGGGTGGGATCCCAGAATTTTACCAGGACATCGTGTAACACTTCGTCCTGCGGGTACTGACCCATCCAATCGTGTCTATGGAGTCATTGGAGCTACACCCCCACACCTAACGACAGCTGCCCAACGTGAAAAAGTGATCTCTATCGAGGATCTCTATGTTGACATTGGCGTGTTTTCAAAAGAAGCGGTTGAAGAGATGGGCATACGAATTGGCACACAGATGACGGTGTGGCAACCTTACATCGAAATGCCGGATGATACGGTGTCAGGAAAAGCCTTTGATGACCGGGTGGGCTGTTTGGTAATCATTGAAGTACTTCGACGGCTAGCGAAAACGGGTGATCATAAATCAACAGTGGTGGCGAATTTTGCCGTGGCAGAAGAGGTGGGCGGTCGTGGAGCTCGAACAGGCGCATACACTCTTGAACCTGATGTAGCAATAGCCTTGGAGTGTACATCAGCAGGAGATATGCCTGGAATTCCTAAAGAGAAATCACCG
>JAEOSA010000280.1 GCA_016840595.1 Candidatus Hermodarchaeota archaeon
AAGCACGCATTCCATTGCCAATGAATTACAGAAACAGAGAATCTCAGCACGTGCCTATCATGCGGGAATGACTTATCCTCAACGCCATAAAATCGAAGAAACGTTCGCAGCAGGAAAAATCGCAGCAGTTGTAACCACCGCAGCTCTCGCCGCAGGTGTAGATTTTCCAGCAAGCACAGTGATTTTCCAAAGCCTAATGATGGGAACGAAAACTCTCACCGTGGGTGAATTAACCCAGATGTTGGGACGAGCGGGGCGATTAGGTAAGCATGATAGTGGAAAAGCTGTCTTGCTTGCAGAAATTGGTCGTCGATATTTTGGTGATGAACGTAAGACAGAGGAAGAAGTCGCACTCGATTTATTAAACAACCCCATAGAAGCAGTTCGACCTGAAGGGACGTTTGAACAATCTGTTGATCAGTTGTTAGCTACTTTATCGTGTTTTGAACAAATATCTCGAAAACGTCTTGAAAATTCGTATCAACGGCTTTTGTCACGGACGGTGAGTTTTGATGAAGGGATGCGATTCCTAAAGCGCCATGGACTCGCAGCCCAAAGTGGGCAGGATATGATGCCGACTGAATTAGGACGTGCCGCTGCAATTTCGTATTTTTCAGCATCTAACGTTGCAGCGATTCAAGAGTATTCTTATGAGAAGGCTGATGAGCTCTCGGTTAGGCTTGAACCCATCCGGAACGTGTATCTTTCTCCGCGCTTACAAAGTGAAATTGAACGGGCACTTCGAACTCGGTTTGCTACTCGATTATTTGCGGGTGCAGTTCTTGATTTAATGAGTACCAGACGGGGGAGACGGATAGCCCGACTGCCACGGTGGGTTCTAAATCAATTTAGTAAATGGACAATGGACTTCTTTAGTTGTCGATGTAAAGAAAATCCCTTCTGTGATTGTGGAATTTGGAATGTTTCTCAATCTGTTTTGGAGCTTCGATATAAAGGACTCACGCCCTCTCAAATCAATTCAACTTTTCTGCAGGAATATGAGCTCTTTGTTTATCCAGGAGATATATTTGGGTTCCTCGACAACCAAGTGCATATTCTTCAGGGTATTCAGCGAGTTGCCGAAGTTATAGGTCGATATGAATTGGCAGAACATGCGAGCCAAGTAATAGAACGCATCGAACACCCATCTTAGAGGCGATGCATCCCTTAGAAAATAAAGGACTCCTGATTCCCAAGTAGATATGTTAGGATTGAATTGAACTCCGATTCCACAACTTCACTCGAACTTGAGGCTTCGGCAGGATCAGTTTGCATCTCTATGATAATCCATTCATTGAATTTTGGTGGCGAAAAGGCTTCAAATTCCCTATTATCAATGCGAAAAGTCCAAATTCTATTCGGATCACTAAATCGATTCCGCTGTAATCCATCTTTAAAGGGCGTATACAAACGATTCTTTTGGCCACCCAGGAGAAATCGTGCTTTTTTCATCCCTGATACAAATGAGATGTTCTTGGCTACCATGTGTTGTTCTGTGATGAGTGTTTTAGGTAGTCCACCTTCAGTGGTTATTGTTAAGATTTGACCTGAATCCGAAACAGAACCCTTTTTGATCACTAATGTGCGGATAATTTCTTGCACTTGCTCCTCCGAGGCTTGTTCTAATGGATCTAAAATTTCCGGATTAAGAATATCAAGGATGGGAATAGGCTCACGGGGACGCATTTGGGTAGGATCAAAGATCACTGCGCCAACAAGATATTCGACATCAACCGGTTTTCCTTTTATCAAAACTTGCCCTTTGACCGCACCTGGACCGATAAGTGCTGACCGAACAATTTCCTCTTGAAGAAAGCTGAATAGTTGGCGAGACGCGATGAGTAGCTCACCACTCAAAGTCATTTTCTCACCAAGCAATTGAAAGTCAGGTATAACGTAGTCTAGAACCCAAAGCAGGGGCGGGTTTTGCTCAATCATACGATTACATCTCGCTCTGATTCATTCTTTATTCGTTGGGTTTTGAGCGTAATTCGGGAATTTTTGCTAGGATATTTTCTAAGACATAATTTTCGACCTGTCCGCGATAATCTTCACCAGCTGAATCTCGAATTTCACGTAATTCTCTGCGGACGACCGTTTTTTTAGAGCGTTTCCATGAAAACCGGCTATCCAAATCGAAGATTATTGTCGTTCCAATCTTATCTAGCGGAGTTCCCTGCTCAATCAGGTTCTCTGTTACCGTTGAGATTTTTTCACGGAGGAACGGTGTTCTTTCGTCAGGGGGTTTCATTACTGCTAACCAGACATCTCTTTCAAGATAATCCAGTGGAGTTTGCATTGGTGGCCCCATTTGGGGTCTTGTTGGGAAAGGTGCGGACACAAATCCAAATTTTGGTTTCTCATCCAGGGACTCGGGGGGAGGAGGCGCAGCTTCAATTAAAATTTCACCTGCAGTGTGGAGAGAGGCTTCTTCAAGAGGACCTTGGACTTCTTTGAGAAGCAGTCGAATCTCACTCAGGATTTTATCCATTAATCGGGACTCTTCCTCTTCTTCGTCCTCAACGCTTAGAAATTGCTCATATCGTCGGAGTTTAATGAGTAA
>JAEOSA010000066.1 GCA_016840595.1 Candidatus Hermodarchaeota archaeon
TAATATTTCAACAAGTCTCGCCCAACGTCTTGGATCAGGAACCCATCTAGGAACAATTTCTTGGAAACAAGGTCTTAACGAACCTCTCCGTGCAAACATCAAAGTCGCATTCTACCTCGTCATTATCATGTCCTTCTTACTAGCGATTGGTGCTTTTGCTGTATCCATGATTACACAATCACTAGTTCCGCGAAGTGGATTGTTGTTGGATTTGCGGCATTTTCTCATCATTGCCATGGGAACAGCACTGCTGGCAAGTGCCTTTCAAGTAACCATTACTGTCACTGTAGCATTACTCGCTCACGCCCGAGGTCTCGACCCTGACAACATTACCATTCCCATAGTGGCGGCCATCGGTGATATCATCACCATCGGTTGCTTGCTTATCTCTATTACATTTGCTATCACCCTCATCCCTCCATTCCTAGTATAGTGTGAAAAGGTGAAACCTATGACAGTACATACAGTCCGGAAAATCCTCATCGAGAGCCTCCCCGTCCTCGGCATCGTCCTAGTTTTCGCCCTAATTGCTGGACAATTTCTTGATTATACCCTTGAGGGTCTCAAAATTATTTTTCCCCTCATTCTACTCATGGTCCCTGCATTCATCGATATCACCGGTGACCTTGCGGGCGTGGTCGGTGCTCGAGTGACAAGTCACTTGTATACTGGTGAACTTGACGCAAGTTTTCGACCCTATCGCTTACTCTTTGCTAACCTTTTCGCAGTCATCTTGGTTTCTGCCACAGCCTATGCTTTCTTGGGTGTCTGTGTCATTGGCATCATTCTGTGGATATCTCCCATAATTGGACCAATATTTCCTGCGTGGGGTCTTCCTTGGTTATTTCTTGCCATCATTGGAGCCGGAGTGCTTGCAACAGCCTGTACTAGTATGATTGGACTCTTCTCTGCTCGACTTGTCTACCGGTTTGGTCGAGACCCAGATAGTGTTATTCCTCCGTTGACAACAACCGTAGGCGATCTCCTGGGAATCGTATTCATTGCTTTAGCAATCATCGGTATTGGAACTATTCTAGGTCTCATTTAGACTGAGGGTCTGAAAAAAAGGAGAAGAGGAAGAACGTTTTGAAGTTCTTTGTATTTCTGCCTATTTGGTTTGCTAAACGCTCTTCCAGCCTGGTGCGCGTTTCCAGATGTATACGTGAATCAGCATTGCCCAGAGTAGCCATAGTACCCAGTTGACTGGATTATATACTCCAGTTAGGAGGAAATCCCCTAACAGCATCGGTGAGATAAAGAAGTAAATGTAGAGACTGATGATTCCGAGTACGACCACGATGATTGTCCGGATTAGAATGTTCACTATAGAATTGAATCGAGTTGGCCAGTTCCCGAAGTATTGAGTCCAGATGAATATGAGCAGTATAATGAACACTGCAATCCAAGCAGAATACCCGTGCATTGCGGCAAAGCCCATTGACAACATTATACCAGAGAGTAGAGTTGGCATAATGAAGAACGCAAAGAGACCACCAAGGAGCGTGCAACCAAGTAGCGCAGCTACACCAATCCACGGTTGTTTCTTTAGGGCTTTCCATGGTTGATAATCCCAAGTCATAAGGGTCATTAATCCAAACACGATAATCCACTGAGTAAACGCTAGCGATAAGTAGGCACCACCATTGTTAACTTCACCAGCAATGGGATCGTATGCCCAGAAGGGCCAAGCAGTCCAAATTGTCCAATCTACAGTCGTTGTAACAGGTGGGAGCGCAGTTGCGATTTGAAATGGCCAGTAGAGGATAAGCCATGCAAAGGTGGTGATGACGGCTCCTAGAAGCATGACAGTGAAGCCACGCTTAGGCTGTTCTAATTCTGTAAATGGCCAATAGATGCTTCCAGCCGCCCAAATGGATGCAAAACTGAAACCACAAGAGAGTATTGTACCAATTGCTGCAGATGAAAGGAAGAGTGCGAGATACCAGTTACCTCCGATTGAAGCGACATTCATGAGAGCATACGGGCTGAACATTGGAATCATATACGGGCCGATGACGAACCAGAAAACAGCGATAACTACTGCGATGCCAACAATATTGAGTATTGTTCCCACTATTCCTTGTGTAACTAGGCCTTTCATCTTAGATGATAGGTGATGTTCAAACCAGATTTGAAATACCACAATAAGGATTCCCCATCCCGCTATTGCAGAACCTAGGAATAACCACCCAGACCAGTAAAAGAGGGAAAATCGCCAGTCCATAAAGATATACCAGAACACTAGTGCAACGATGAATACAATGATGAAATTGACCAAACCTGAAACGATCCAATTCCAACGTCGCTCTGTAATTACTGGACGCCACATCTGATTTTCTAATGGTTTTTCTTCTGTCATTTTATCAACACCTGTTGATTTTTTGACGCGGCATATATCATGCAGTCAAGATATTTAAGCCTGAATGGCTGTCCCTTCTAATGCCATTTACGCAAGAGGGCGTAGCATGTCAGAAGTCCAAGTAAGTGAAGATGTGACACTCAATTACGAAGAAAAAGGTGAAGGTTACCCATTACTCCTCATTCATGGATTGTTAAGTGATTTAACCAGCTGGCGATACCAGGTTGACGCATTTGCCAGACATTATCGGACCATCATGGTCGACTTGAAAGGATTTGGCAAATCCACTAAACCTCGTAAAGAATATAGTGTGCACTCACATGCCGATGACCTCTTCGCACTTCTGCAACATCTGAAAATCACTCAAACCCATGTTTGCGGTCTCTCAATGGGTGGTATGGTCGCCGAGGTGCTTGCAATAAAATACCCTCAAATGGTGAGGGGCCTTATTCTTGCGGATTCAGCTGCCATGATTGCTAACTACGCTGTTAGTGACCGACTAACACTACTCAGTGAACATGACATGAACTGGTTTGCAGACTGGGGAACAAAGAAAATCTTGCGATTAGCTTCCGATGAAGCCAAGAATCATGTTCGTGAAATGATTCGACGTGTGGATCGCAATGATTACCGGCTAGCAATTATTTCAACAGCTGGCTTTAACATAGCAAATGAACTAAAGAAAATCCAACACCCAGTGCTTATTATTCAAGGAGAAAAGGATGAAACCGTCCCCATGTGGCATGCCGAACAGCTGAAAAGCTGGATTCCCAAAACAAAATTTGTCATCATGAAAGGTGCCTCCCATATGACACCCGTCGATAATCCCGCAGAGTTTAACATGCTGGTCCTCGACTTCCTCAAAGAAGTCGAAACCTCCGCCTAATCCCGACGGAACTCAAATCCTTTGGTGCGAAATACAATGATGAACATCAATCCCCCCGAGGACTGGCAATGGATTGGTGACTGGCTTGGACGCCGCACCGCACTAACGCCTGACCATGAAGCCCTTCTCGACCCTTCCACTGAACAGCGTTATTCGTATGCTGAACTCAATGACCGAGGTAATCAACTTGCCCATCTTCTCTCCAAAAAATTCAATATCAAGAAAGGCGACCGTGTAGCTTTCTTTCTCCATAACCGCATCGAGTGTATTGATGCCTTCTCGGCATGTGGAAAACTTGGAGCCATTCTTGTTCCTCTCAATGTCCGACTAACTCCTGTGGAACACCAAGAATACCTAGCGAACATAACACCTACTGTACTCATCTATGAAGGTGCCTTCGATAAGACGGTTAACGAATTCCGTCATAATGTACCGAGTCTCAAACACTTCTTGGCGGTGGACAAGACATCTCTCAAAGCTATCCAACCTTACAGTTCACTGCTTAACAAACAGCCCACCACATCCCCGCCTCGTCCTTCTCTCGGTTTTGAAGACCCTTTTTTCATTCTTCCCACGGGGGGAACCACCGGTTTACCAAAAGGGGCGGTCCTCTCTCATCGACATATATTCTGGAATTCAGTCAACACTATAGTCAGTTGGGGACTCAGTCCAACTGATGTCTGTCCCATTATTTTCCCACTGTATCACACTGGGGGTTGGAATGTGCTCCTCATTCCCCTGTTCCATGTTGGAGCTCGAGTAATTCTTTGGAGGCACTTTGATGCAGTTGATACGCTTCGACGTATCGAGGAAGAACACTGCACCGTCATTATCGGCGTCCCTACGATGTATCACATGATGATTAATACGCCAGAATTCGCCAAAACGGATTTCAGCTCAGTTCGCTTCTGGCTGAGCGGTGGAGCCCCTTGCCCGGTTTCAATTATGGAGCCCTTTTGGAACCGTGACCAAGAATTCGCGATGGGCTACGGACTAACAGAAGTCGGACCCAACAATTTCTTTATGCCTTTTGGCGCTTCGAAAACGAAACCGACTGCTGTGGGTCTCCCCTTCTTCCACAACAGTGTCCGAGTAGTCAATGATGAACTTGAAGACATGCTACCAGGTGAAGTGGGCGAACTGCTTCTTCGTGGTCCCCATGCCTTCAGTGGATACTGGAATAACCCACAAGCTACCCAAGACGTATTCGAACCGGATGGCTGGATTCACACTGGTGATCTAGCTCGCCAAGATTTAGATGGATTCTACTATATTGTAGGGCGGAAGAAAGAATTATTCATCTCAGGCGGAGAAAACGTCTTTCCTATCGAAATTGAACGCGTACTAGATGAACACCCTGCTGTTGATCAAGCCGCTGTTGTAGGAATGCCAGATGAAAAGTGGGGTGAAGTAGGATGTGCCTTTATTGTTTTGAAAAAAGGGGCAAAGGTGTTGGAAAAGGATCTAGTGAAGTTCATGCAGTCCAAGCTTGCCCGTTATAAAGTTCCGAAAAGAATTGTCATCTTAGACGAGTTGCCTACGACAAGTGCAGGGAAAATCTCAAAACGTGAACTTGAAAAACAAGCCATTGTTTTTGTAAAGGAGTCTTAGGTTATTCAAGATGCGACGGGATGCCTCTTCTCCATCTGCCTATCGCGCTGATGTATCTGGAGAGTTCAGTGAAATCCTTGAGTCCATCCGTAGTCTAATCTTTGATGTTGCTTCGCAGGTGAAAGAGGGGATAAAATATGGGATGTTGCATTATTCGATGGGTGAAGCGGAATTGGCTTCGTTAGCAGCACAGCAATACTATGTGAGTCTCTACTTGGATCCAAAAGTTGTTGATTAATATCGACCTCAATTGAAAAAGTTAGACATTGGGAAAAGCGGTCTCAGATATCGTCGGACTGCTCAGCTTAACCTTTGGCTCTTACAAAAAATAATCAAAAATGCAGTCAAGCAAATTGAAGCTTAACTAACTGGGTTCGAAGGCTATAGCGGATTTAACACTTCTGAAAACACTGTTCCCCCCCGGGGGGGAGAAGAGAGGTACTAGTTTCCAACTGATGGAAGTGCCAGATCTTTCGCTGCCTTCGGTGTCACTCGTTCAGCCTTTGAATCTTTCCAAGTTAATGTAAAAAGGTTCTGTTTGTATTATCAGCCATTTCTCTTTTTAGTTGAATCCGCAATTAGCATTCTATGACGTGAAAAATTCTACAATACTTTTTCAAGATTTTTCGCGCCCATGTGACTTTTTTGATGAAAATTTTGTTCCTCATGCAAATGCAAAGCAGTGTTGACTCGGTGGATTTCAAAGTCTGGTAGAAGTACCTCTCTGTAACAGTCACTCTTCTTCGGGAGGGGGCCAGATGCCAAGAAGTTTACGTAAAAGTACAATTTGTCCGATATGATAACCGTTATGTTGGATTTCAATAAGAACACCTTTCCCAAGGGGTGCCCCTCCAAATCCTTTGATTGGACGTGTCAAATCTTCGGTCTCATTGATTTTTTTCAATTCGTTAAGATGGTTAACAAAAGACGCTACGAGTTCCTTCCATGTTTTTTTGTTCATTGTTGCATCAGGTGCTAACCAGTCCGTTCCTTTGATGGCTTCCCAATCAATATCTTCTCCATTAATAGCCTTCAAAGTAATGTCGTGCCAGAATACCATATGGTAAACATGGTCCCAAATCGAGCGGAGATTCTTCTTTGGCTGCTTCTTGGCATCCTTCGCCGTTACTCCTCGAAGGGCCTTGAGCACATCATAGTGGGCCATTTTTCCAAAGAGACCATCTGAAAAAACTTGTCGAATCCAATTCAAATTATTACCTCAGATATGTGGGTTTTGTAAACTCCAAAAATCTTGGACCTTATATAACTTCTTCAAAAAATTGTGAAAAATGAATGTAGTAGATGTTGTGAAAGCTTTGGGGATCTCTGGACTGACCTTTACATCTAATAGAAACAAGAAAGGTTGTAAGTAATCCTGTTACATAAATGCCATACCAAATACGACAAAGAATTAGGTCTTTTCCAGAATTCTAATTAATTTAAAAATTTTGCATATTTTTTTTCAGAAAAGTCACTCTTTTAGAAGTAATGATTTTAATTTGAGGGAATTAATTATCTTAGACCTTATCTAGGATGTAATAGAAATGGTTTCAATCAATTTTCAATCAGCATTAGAAAAAATAAGAGAAACTAGTGTGGCGGTCCTACCTGATTTCTACTTGGACATCATCGTCAATCCACAAATGTCTTACGAGAAATTAATGGATGGAATCAGGGACGTATATTCAAGAGGTGGAGGGAATTTACTAGGACCAAATATCCAACTCGTTTCAGGTGGAAATGCGGGGAATGTCGCAAAAATATTAGGAGGATTAGGTGTCCCTACAACTTTCTTAACTGAAACCTCTCCACTAGGTAAGCATCTTATAGAATTTTTTATGCATCCTCTCAACATAAGAACCAAAATAACTGACACAGGTAATCTAGCAAGTTCAATGATTCTTGAGATCCCCTATGGTGCAAGTAGAAATAATGTAATGTTGAGCAGTGCAGGGAGTGTTTCAGATTTCTCATTTACAAAATTAACAAGAGAACAATGGAAAATAATGAAAAAAAGTGATACAATCGTTATTACAAATATTCAAAACTTAAGAATGGAAGAACTAGTTGAAGCGGTTCTTCGAAAAATACCAGAACATGTTAAAATTTCAATTGATTTTTCTGATCTTACACCACATATCCAAAGAATAGATAAAATTTGGAAGCACATTTTAAAACACAAACGACCTCCTACACAGATTTTTGGAAATGCAACTGAAATTAAATTATTGGCGATGAAACCAAAAAAGACACCTGAGGAGGCAGTCCAATTTTTATCTTCAACATTTCCAAGCACTCTTTTTGGATTACATACACAAAAAAAAGCTGAAATTTGGCAAGACAATAAACAACTTGCTCTTGAAGCTAGCTATCAAGTTCCTGTTACTAGATCAACGGGAGCTGGTGATAGTTGGCACGCTGGTTTCATTGCAGGACAACAAATTGGTTTAACTATTACTGAAACAACAAAATTTGCAAATGCTGTCGCTGGATGTTATCTTTCCACTAAAAAAATTGTTTCAATAATGGATGCTATAAATCTTATTTCTACAACACCTTGCAACCCCTTATGAATTGTCTACTTTAATGAAGCAAATCAATGATTATCTTAGAACTTCCTCAAAGTTGTCTAGTTTCTCCTCTAAACTAGATATTCTAAGTTAGTTATGCAGAGAGTTTGATTCTTCATTGGTGAGTGAATTTCTTTTTTGATTGTGGATTTTAATCCGAAAGGATAATAGTTAGATTAAACATATTGAAGGAAGATATTCACTCCAAGAGGGATTTTGGTGCTTTCAATTATTCTTGCCTTGTCATCTTTTTCATTTGGGTTTTTGTTATTCTACCTAATTACATGGCGTCGAGGAGAAGTTGATAATAAGATATTAGAGGCTATTGTAGAGCATCATCTGACCCGATCCTTCCAAACAAAGGATATCGCAAGAGTAACCGGTCAAGACAAGAAAAAAGTTGAATCTGCTTTAAACCAGTTGAATCGAAATGGGATTATCCAACGGCGCGGTAAATATTACCAGACGATTAATCCTCTTTTTTTCCTAAGTGAGACGTACTATACGAAATCCTTACGGTTTAGTATAGATGATGAAATTTTGTACGGTGGGGCGCAAAATCCCTTTCTTACTAACTATCAACTAGTCGGGTTTTATGGTCTTGTTCCGTTGTCTCTATTCTTTTCGTTAATTGTTATCCTTGGGATATTTCCTGAAATTAACTTGGTGTTTTCAACATACTTTAGTTATCTAGATTTGAATTTATTGTTAGCATTTCTAGTGATTTTAAGCATAATTATTGTTGATGCGATTAATAATTTGATTAAATCATGGGCACAAGATAGAAACTCAGTGATTGTAGGTGTCAAATCAGGAGTAACCTTTGATATCGAATATGCGGCTGAGCGATCGGGTAGGATAAGCCGTCCGAAATTGGGTAACGTTTCATATCAACTGAGTTTGTTTCAAAGACTTATGAATTATTTCTCAGAGATACCGCATGGCGACATTGTAATTCAGGTTAAAGGGCAAAAAGAGCCAATGACTTTTCGGAATGTTCCGTTTCCCATTGAACTATTTTATGTTTTAAGGCAAGTGCAATTACAGAGTCTAGAGTGGCGAAAACGTTATGCTAGAACGATGATGGAATGGCGTGCTAACACGTTAATTCCCAGTGTAGGGACAGGGGGTAGAAGATGACAATGAGTTCAAATGATGAGGCGTTCATGCAAGAAATTGGTGAGACTTACCGCTTACAACCCCTTACTCAAATAATGCTGTTTATAACATTAGTAACTATTACTATTATAATTCTTGAAATTCTTCAAATAACATTTGATGCTAGAGTGACAGTCCTTTTAGTTACAGCTACATTCCTGTTTCCGGTTATTATTAAGAAACGAACCCGTATTACTCGTGCAATTTCACTTGGTCTTTTTCTCTCATCCATGACTCTTATGGTCTTTTTTGCTCTCTCATTCGCGCCTCCCCTATGGCCTTTAACACAAACAACGACGCTGTTGATTGCTTCATTTCTCGCAATCTCAGTATTGCTCTTCCAATATCTTATGCCCGATATTTTACAGAGAAATGTGAAAGGCTATTTAATGATATTAGCTGTTTCTTTAGCCTTCACAACCCTAGTGACAATGTCATTTAATTTGTTACCACCCTTTGGTGTGATAACAGTTTGGTCTGTTGTAGTATTCGCTGGAATCGCGATTGTCTTTACGTATGCCATTCTTCCCGAAAAACCAATTTAATATTGCTTTTAGAACCGTTTAATTTTTTAAGCATAATTCGTGGTTCTCTTAGTTTTTCGAATTGTTATTTATGATAAATTTTCTTTATAAAGTCGAATTAAAGGGAAACTCTCCCGCCTTATAATAAGTTTTAATCATAAATTGGTCCGTTTTTTCAAGTAAATTTATTTGGGCTTTTGCTAAGCTATAGGATAAACCAAGATTTTTTTCTGAATTGAAAATGCCATTTAAGAAGTTCCAATGCTCGATAAATTTTTGAAATCCGACTTCTCTTGAGAATAGGATTTCTGATTTCTTACTTTGATTTAGATAAATAATTCCCTTTACTGTGTCAATCACGAGTG
>JAEOSA010000281.1 GCA_016840595.1 Candidatus Hermodarchaeota archaeon
CTTTCTCCTCAAGTGTCTCAGCATTACCATCATAATGACAATAATTCACGTAGCTAGTGCTCGATATCGGATTAGCCATGTGTTCAAGTGGTTCCTGACAGTGTGCTTGGCTTTCGCTCTCATTTCCTTGATTCGAATTGTGGTGGGATTCTGAAATGGTGAAAATTACAGCAATTAAGGAAGCATTGAAGGCTCTCTTCAAGCCAGCTACTACTAAATATCCTCACGGCCCGCCAAGTCATGTTCCACCCGGCATTCGTGGACTTCCCCAGTTCAAAGACGATAACTGCATTGGTTGTGGTGCCTGTGCGGTGTGCTGTTCCGCCAAAGCAATTTCAATTGAAGATAAAGGAAAAACTCGCCGACTAAATATTCACTACCCAAGATGCATATTCTGCGGTCGTTGTGAGGACATTTGCCCAGAAGATGGCATTGCCCTTTCTGATAGGTTTGAACTAGCTGCTACTGATAAGAAGGAGGCAGATGTTTCAATCGAGTTCAAACTAGTTCGATGTAAGGAATGCAATGCAGTTGTATCAACAGAAGAACACTTAGCAAAAGTGAAGGAACGCGTTTTAGAAAACATCGATCCTCGAATTGCTGATGAAGTAGCAGCTGACCTTGCCAAGTATGAGAATCTTTGTGTTGAGTGTCGGAGAAAATTAAGTTACCTGTTGAATACGCATACCCAGAAGTATTATTCGCGGAGGTGGGAGACATGAATCTGATTATTGGACTGATTATCCTCATCGTAGCAATTGCCATCATCGAAATCCGCGATTTTCGGATTGTAACTGTTTTGCTCGGGATTCTCGGTGCCCTTTTCATTATTGGAGCACTCCTTGAAGGGACCTTCATCGAAGTAATTCCCCTTGCCATTTATGCAATCGTTCTCGTTCCAATCGCTATTTTCGTTACAACGGTTCATACAAAACAATCGGAAGAGCCGTCCCTCATTCACCCCGTTTTTTCTATTGGTTTACTCTTTGTGTTTGGAATTATCACGTATATCATCTCGTTTAACGTTCTGGGTGTTAGTGAGATAGAATGGGTATTGATTATGGTTGGGGTCTTTGGACTGTTGACCAAGACCGATTTGAGAAAGAGTGTGGCTAGCTTATCGATTTTGATTTGTTCGATTCATTTGCTCATTCCTGGATTCGATATTGTGATTGAAGCAATGTTGATGTTCTTTTCCAGCATTCTCATTCTGGGGTTGTTAGTATTTGCTCAACGAGTCTTCGTGTTGAAGGGAACGATGAGCACCAAGGACCTGAAGGACTTGCGATATTGAGGTGGAAGATGTATGGGTATTATGAGCTGGGCTCGTGGAAAATCGCCTTGGATAGCTGTCCTCCATGCGGGTGGCTGTAATAACTGTGATATTGAGGTCCTGGATGTATTGACACCGCGATTCGATGTTGAGCGGCTAGGGGTGCTGTGGAAACAAAATCCTCGGCATGCAGATATTCTCATAACGAATGGATGTGTGTCCAAACACTCGAAGGTCTTTGTGAAACGGATTTTTAATCAGATGCTTGCTCCAAAGAAGGTTATTGCATTAGGAACTTGTGCGTGTACTGGAGGGATTTTTGTTGAAGGAGAAGGGGCAAACATCGAAGAGACCCATACAATTGTGGGGGGCGTCGATATAGCTATCCCAGTAGATGTGTATGTTCCGGGTTGTCCACCTAAACCCGAAGCGATAATTCAGGGAGTGGCTTTAGCTATAGAGAAGCTAAAGCAAAGTGAATGATGGGCGGGTTTTAGTTCTTATTTTCGTTGTTGCATCTTTTCGAAACGTAGAGCCAGGATTTGGGCAGCGAGCGTTACTGGTTCACGAATTGGGGCAACAGGTGGAGCATAACAGGTTTCGAGATCTGCTACTTGTCGAATTGTCATATTTGCTGAGAGTGCCGCGCTGAGGACGTTCACGCGTTGATGGGCACAAGGTCCAACGACTTGTCCACCAAGGAATCGTCCTGTTTCTTTATTTGCCAAGAGTTTGACTGTAACTTCTTCGTCACTAGGAAAGTATTCAGCGGTTGGCATCCCTTTGAATTTGCCTGCTAATATTGGGAGGTTTGCACGTTCAGCGGCGACACGTGTGGGACCAACTCCGGCGATTTCTAATCCGAAGAGATGAGTTGTTCGAGCCAAGACAACGCCAGGTAGTTCTGCACTACCTCCAGCTGCATTAACTCCTGCTACTTCCCCTTGCCTTAATGCGATGGAACCGAGACCGGAAACGATTGACTGTTGTGTTACCAAATCAAGGTGTTCGGCACAATCTCCTGCAGCGTAGATGTCTTTGACGTTGGTTTCCATTCGATTGTCTACTAAAATGCCTCCACGTTCACCAATTTTGATACCACTCTCTTTGGCTAACGTTGTATTCGCGCGTACGCCTGTAGCAACAACTACTAGGCTAGTAGGAATTCTCTCTTCTTTCTGGGTTTCTCGATCCGCAACCAAGACATGGGATTTTGCGACTGCTTTTGCAGCAGTTCCTAGTTTGACTGTGACCCCTTTGGCTTCCATTTGTTCTTT
>JAEOSA010000067.1 GCA_016840595.1 Candidatus Hermodarchaeota archaeon
AAGAGCCAGCGTTCTTCTTCAGTCATTTTCTTTTTTGTTTCGCGTAATCGCTCCTCGCGTAGGGATAATTTCATTATTTTTAAAAGTCTGCTGTCTAACAGGTCGCGTAGCAGGTTCTCCATTTTTGTCTGAGCTGCTAATCGAACATCATTTGGTGACGTTTTATTTTGATATGCAAGGTGTTCGATACTATTTCGAACTTGGTAGTAAAAGTCGTGGTCCAATGATTGGAGAACGGGTTCCCCTGTTTCTTGCCATAGCGCCTTTTGTAAATCAGCGACTTTAATGCCAGGATCTTTCAGTTGAGCTAGGTTGGAAGAAATGAGCACGTTGGCTACCCAGCGTGGCACTAATATTTCACGACCTTTTTCGACTGGTCCATAAGTGGCGTCTTGTGTCTTAAATTCGTCAAGAGGTTTTAATGCGGTAATGGTTACCATTGTGTTTTCATATTGGAAACTAATTGTATCATTCATGCCAGGGGTTGCCATTTTTATCTCACTAATTTTCCCGTTTTTAATAAGAGCCATTTTCTGTTGATTGCCGTCGTTGAAGAATTTCTCCGACTCGTTCATCGAATACTTCGACTGGAATGTCCATGAGAGTTAATCGTGCTCGACGACCACGTTGTCCTTCCCCAATGCTTTCCACTACTTTTCCGATAATGCCAAGGTCTACCAGTGCGTCCATGGTTTTTCTAAAGGTTGGCAGTGCTTGTTTTGTAGCGCCGTATTCTTCGCAAATTAATTGATAGCCATCATAGACTTTAGCAATGGTGGTAGAGCTGGCTTTCTCTAATTTGAGTTGCCGTGAAACTGCTGCGAGTACCAATATTTCTTGGTCACGGAGCCCGTATAGCACATCAGATCGTAATTCCGAATAGACTTCTTGTTTGGCTCGTCGTATTAGGTCAGGCGTTATGGGGCGAACGTTATAGCGATCCGCAGCTTTGCCTGCCCAGTATAGCATTTCAATGCCGTGGCGAGCATTTTCTGTTGACGCAGCGATATTGGATACCATTTTGATTATATCTTCAGGTACAACGTTTTTGTGAAAAGCTAAATCTGACCTAAATTTGAAAATCTTTTGCAGCTCACCTTCACTATAGGCGGGCATATCAATCCTATCATGGAGGCGTCCTGATAGGGGAAAGCTGAGAGTATTTTGCCAATCAACCACACGACAAGCAATTAAAGTGGAGATGTGAGCTTGCCCATGTTTGGCCACTTCGCTAGCATGGATAAGGCTCAGGAGGTCTTGGCCAAGGAGATAAGCTTCATCGAGGCATAAAACTAAGCGAATGTTTTCTCGGGTTAATCTTCGATTAATCATTGTTGTTATTTCTTCGTCAGAAAAACCGCGACTTGTTACTTTGAACCGTTCTGTGAGCAAATCTCGTAAAATTGCGCTTTTCGTTCTAAACATGAAACAGTCATAGTATTCGAACCTGACTGTGATATCGCGCTTGGATGCCGCTTTTTCTAGTCCCCGTCCGAAATATCGAATTGAAACGGTTTTTCCTGTTCCGGGTTTTCCGACCACTGCGACGTTTACGGCATAGGCTCCGTCCTTATTGAGTAATGGTTTAAAATCGTGACTCAGGCGAACAAGCTGATCTTCACGATTGGGTAGTTCAGGCGGGATGAACGCTGGATGTAAGGTTTCCTCATTCTTGAAGACAGATGCACCTAATAACGCCTTTTCGATGATGTTCTCGCCCACATGTGCACCCTCGAATTAGTCAATTTGAGAAGGCTAGCCGCTTCACTGCACGAACAGAAGTTGCTGCCCATAAAAGGATTTTCCACACTTACGTAAAAGTAACTAGGATTATCCTATATTGAGGATTGGTTACTTCTTGCGTTTGTCCTTCTCTTTCTTTCCTAGCCACCAGTCAAGGTAGTCACGACGACGTTGGGATTTTACTCGCTCTTCGTCCTCGCGACGATAGGATGATCTCTGCTCATCCCATAGGCGATCTAACTCGGCGCGAGAGACAGCGAGGCCACACCGTTGACACACTTGGCGGCTTGTGCGGGAATCAAATTTCATTGTTCCAGCACACTCTGGGCATCGAGCCATGAATATTTTACACCTGATTTTTTGGGTCCTTGGCGGGAACTACCCAACGAACTGCTATAACTCTTTGTATTAAAGGACAGTGACAGCTTTTGCTAGGTTTCGAGGTTGATCAGGGTTATGGGCTCGAAGTATGGCTGCATAATATGCCAAGAGTTGAAGTGGTACAACATAACAAATTGGTGAAAAAGAAAGAGACGGTAGTTGGGGGAGGGGTATGACTTGATCACTTAAGTTGATTAACGCCTTATCTTGTGCCGAACATACAGTAACGATTCGAGCGCCTCGAGCCTTCATCTCCATCACGTTTCCTTCAAGATGTCTACGTGTGGAGTCATTAGGCGCAACGAAAATTACGGGGAAGCCCGGCTCTACTAGAGCGATTGCACCATGTTTTGATTCGCCGGCGGGATATCCTTCAGCATGGACGTAAGCAATTTCTTTGATTTTCAATGCACCTTCCATTGCTGTCGCCGTACTTATACCTCTCCCGAGGAAGAAAAAGTCTGATTTGGTCACGTATTCTTGAGCAGCTACTTTTATCATACTTTCTTGATTTCGAATAACTGATTGTATGACGCTGGGAAATTGATTCAATGCTACAAGTAGTTCTTGTTGCTCTTTTTTCTTCAGTGCTCCCGTCATTGATCCCAAATATGCCGAAAGCGATGCTAGGGTTGCGAGTTGTGTTGCAAAGGTTTTCGTTGCTGCCACGCCAATTTCAGGACCAGCCTGTGTATAGAGAACCTGATCTGCTAGTCGCGTAATTGAGCTCCCTACGGTGTTGGTGATCGCAACAACCGTACAACCCTGCTTTTTCAGATGTTTAACTGCGTGTATGGTATCAATGGTTTCTCCGGATTGGGAAACCGCTAAGACAACTGAATCTTCTCCTGAGCTGGCTGCAACGGTATCAGGACCTTCTGAAGCAATGATATTGTGTATGAGCCGATTTGCGTTATGTGAAAACATGTACTTTCCTGCCAGTGTAGCATGAAAGGCAGTGCCAGCAGCGAAAGTGATGATGTGTCTATGGTTGTGTAGGATTTCTGCGAAATCCATCAAATCTGGTTTTCGTATTCGTAATGTATCCTGAAGGGCTTTAGGTTGTTCATGTATTTCTTTTAACATGAAGTGTGGATAACCACCTTTCTGAGCCATGTCAATAGTCCACTGAACAATTGTCGGTAATCGTAGAGGGAGTTGTGACAAATCGCCTGATTGATCAAAGCGGCTTAGAAGAGCTCCTTGGGCTGTGAGAAGCACGAGTTCATCATCTTCTAACACGATTGTTTTTCGTGTCATGGGCAAAAAGGCAGGAACATCGGAGGCGGCGTAGACTCCTTGGTTACCGAGTCCAAGGATTAAGGGACTTTCTTGTCGTGCCGCCACCAGTTCGTTGCGATGAGCCTCCATCACGACAATTGCATAGCTTCCCTCTAATTGAGGGAGTACTTGTGCAACAGCTTGATCAAGACGTGAAGTTTGATGAAGTGCATCCTCAATGAGGTGGGGAATTACTTCGGTGTCTGTTTCTGACCGAAGTTGGTGTCCATTTTCCATTAGGTTTTCGCGGAGTTCTTGGTAGTTTTCGATGATTCCATTATGGACAACTGCAAGGCGGTTTAAGCAGTCGGTGTGAGGATGGGCATTCGCCTTAGATGGGGGGCCATGGGTTGCCCACCGTGTATGGCCGATTCCGATATTTCCGGGTAGCGTATCAAAATTAAGACGCTGGTGGATGTCATCGATTTTGCCTTTATCTTTCTTTATGTGAAGTATTCCATTGGCGACTGTGGCAATACCGCTGGAATCATACCCGCGGTATTCTAACCTTTTTAGTGATTGGCGCAATAGGGAGGCGACAGTTCCCTTCATGTGAATAGCACCAATAATTCCGCACAACCTAGTTCGCCCTTATGGAACATTTCGAATGGTCAGCTAAAAGTTTCCTGTTAGGGGCTATCAAAGGTGTTTCGTCATGTAGGGTCCATCATGGCGATACCCATATCGTTGATAATACAGACGTGCACCGATTCCACTTGTACAGACAATTTGATTTCGTCCATTTTCTTTAGCAATTTCTTCCGCAACTTCGAGAAGGCGCGTTCCTACCCCGCGGTGTTGCCAAGCATCTTCTCCACTTTTTCCAATATCTAATGATCGACCATACACGTGAAGTTCACGGAGAAGTGCTGCATCATGGGATTTAATCTCAGGACGATGAGCATTGTTATTAGGTATTCGGAGTCGAAGATAACCCACAAGCGAATCAAATTCAGGATATTGATAGGCGATGAAAAGTTCCGTACCACCAGAGGAGGGATATTTATCAATCTGAAGTTCTAACCGCGTAATATCAGGCGGGTCAAAATCAAGAAGCCCCATAGATCTTTGTTGGTATCCGACTTCCCGATATCGAATTGTCTGTATCTTGTAACCTTTTGCCTCCGCCCGTTGAAAGACCAATTGAGTCAGATTTCCCGCATCAGGACCCGCCACTATAAGCCGTTTAGGAATATCCCGTTGCATCCTTTGTATTCGGACCCACCGAGGCAAAGATGGCATGACCTCCACTAGAAGATCAATGACTTCCTCAGTGGTATAGGGAACATATTCACCCTTTCGCCACATATCAAATAATTCACTGCCACGAAGCACTAAACAAGGGTAAATTTTCAACATATCCGGTTTGAACTCTTCGCGTGAAAACAAATCTCGAAACACTTGCTGATCGCGTTCTGGTGTAGAACCAGGTAATCCCGGCATTATATGATAGCACACTTTCAGTCCGGCATCTTTGGCAAATTGAGTTGCAGAGATTACATCAGATACGTTGTGACCACGACGTACTTGATCGTAGATGTCATCGAACACTGTTTGGACACCTAGCTCGACTCGTGTTGCCCCCAAGTCAAGCATGGTATCAACATGCTTTGGTTGACAATAATCAGGTCGTGTTTCTATCGTTATCCCAACAGGTCTGACATCGCTGGTCTCTGCAAGACGAATTGCCTCAGATAAGCCACTCGCATTATTCCCTGTCATGGCATCAAGGCATCGTTTAATGAAGTCCTGTTGATACTCATCTGATGCAGCAAGAAACGTGCCACCCATCACAATGAGCTCAACTTTATCCGTACTATGGCCCATTGCTTGAAGCTGTTCTAACCGGCTTGAAACTTGTAGAAACGGATCATATTGGTTTTGTCGAGCACGCAGTGTAGCAGGTTCATCCCCAACATATGCTTTTGGTGCAGTTGGAATGTTGGTAGGACAGTAAATACATTTACCTGGACAGGCCATTGGCTCTGCCATAACAGCCACAATTACGACACCAGATAATGTGCGAGTTGGCTTTTTTTGAAGTAGTATACCAACTTTTTGCTTCTCTTCGTCAGTAGCATAGGCAAGTATCTCAACATCAGAAGGAAACCGGGAAAGCTTGTGTTGTCTACACAGTTTTCGTTTTAGCCGTTGAAGATCTTGTTTATTCTGGATTTTTCCTTCTAATGCAGCTTGAAGAATTGCTTCTGCTACACGCTGCAATCCAATATCCACCTGAACGAACTATTTGCATTGTACATGAAAAATGTTGGTAGATGAAGCTAAACGAGAAACCCTACCGTCGAACAGCTTTGGGCTGTCCAGCAGGAGTTCCTTTGAGAATACGCTTAGCATAATTACGACGATTGCGGAGCCGAGGAATCGGAGTAACTCGAACTTTCCCCTCAACCTTGGGTGTTTGGCTTCGCACTTTTCCAGCTTTCGTGAGTGATCCGTGTGAACCTGGCATTTTTCTTTCACTGCTTCGGTGTTTACATTAGAGGCTTTAAGGATTTCCGTTTGCCCGAAGGGGAGGATATCCTATTGGAGAGATTTGGTATTAGGAATCTTTTTACATCCTCTGGGTCTGGTAGGCAATATTCGTGTAGGTGTGATTCGATGGATGGCTTTCTCATCTTTGGTGTCTCAAGTTTGTATTGTATTGACGAGCAATTCTCTGTGATATTGGAGAACACTTTAGGTGAGATTGCTGAACAGATTGCTGAAAGTTTGAACCGTATTCGCCAAGGAGCCAAGGATCCTGTCATTTCGGATTTTTTCATCAATTTAGGGAAGAAAGGTGTGGATCGCTTTTTCGTTGAATCCCAAGTTTTGGCTGATGGGTTGTCAAGTCTCTATGAAGTGAAAGTACTACCATATGAGGATGTAAGGCAATGGCGAAAAATTCGTCAAGAATTTCTTACTCCAAGCCTATCCTCGGATAATAGAGTATTAATGCACGATGTGGCAATGGGACTCTCTCGTGAAGCAATTCGAGAGGCCTCAGAACAAAGTGATCAGCTAGTAATCCAAGCAATGAGTTCACTGGATGACGTTGAAAAGGTTCAAAACCTGATGGGATCACGACTGAGGGAATGGTACGGATTACATTTTCCTGAAGCAGCGCATAGAATTGAAGATGTACAAACTCTGGCAAAAATAATTGTAGAGGGAGGTCATAGGCAAACGCTTGCCGATAATTCTGAGCTTATACAGCTCCTCTCTGGAACCTCCGTAGAATTGGAAGCACTAAACCAGTCAATGGGTGCAGACATTTCTAAACCGGATTTGGAGATGATACAAGCGCTAGCGCATCAATTAATTGATCTTCAAGGATTTCGAGAAAAACTCGAACAATATTTAGACGAGTCAATGCGTGAAATCGCACCAAACCTCCGTGGATTAATCGGTCCGGTGATAGGTGCTAGGCTAATTGGACTAGCTGGAGGTTTGGAAAAACTTGCACGTTTTCCAGCCAGTACTATTCAAGTGCTAGGTGCAGAGCAGGCTTTATTTCGAGCTTTGAAAACTGGAGCACGACCACCTAAGCATGGAGTCATTTTTCAACATACATCAGTGCATTCAGCGCCTTGGTGGCAGCGGGGAAAAATCGCGAGAATATTATCAGGTAAAATCGCCATTGCCGCTCGAGTCGATTTGTATTCGGGGGAATATGTCGCAGATGACCTCAAACAAAGCGTGCAATCACGAATTGCTGAGGTGAAACGAAAATACCCGATAGCCCCAAAGACTCCGCCTTCAGCAAAACCACCTAAACGACCACCACGGCGAAGAAAGAAGTTTGTGAAGCGACCGAAAAAACATTCTTCCAAAAAATCACGAGGAAAAGGGAGGGACACAAAGTAATGACAACAATCCGGAAGGATGAAAGAAAAGCAGAACTCTTCTGGGTGCAAACCGAAGAAGGAGCAAAGCGACCAGCAACCAAGAATCTAGCTAAAGGAAAAACAGTCTATGGTGAACGCGTTATAACAGAAAAACAACAAGAGTTCAGAATTTGGGATCCCTACAGAAGTAAACTTTCTGCAGCCCTTATTCGGGGACTAGAAGCCTATGGCTTTGAGCCAGATAGCACCGTACTGTATTTAGGAGCCTCCTCAGGAACAACAGCTAGCCATGTTTCTGACCTCCTTGGTTTGGGGGGGATGATCTATTGCATTGAATTTGCCCCCCGTGTGATGCGCGATTTAGTACAAGTCTGTGCAACGCGTCAGAATATGATTCCACTCCTGGCAGATGCCAGATATCCTGAAACATACAATATTGTCCCTGAGCTAGTAGATGTTCTCTACCAGGATGTCGCTCAGCCACATCAGGCTAAAATTCTAATTCAAAACGCTAAACGGTTCCTTCGTCCAGGCGGAACTGCTTATGTCGCCATCAAGGCCAGAAGCATTGATGTTGCTGCAAAACCAAAACGAATATTTCAACGAGAAGAGAAAACCCTCACACAGTCAGGATTCACAATTGTAGACCGAATTACATTGGAACCCTTCACAGCAGATCACGTATTCATCAGCGCGATTTATGGTGAAACTCTCTAATGAAGAAATATTCAGGATTTCTCTCAGGCATCGAAAAAGAAATCACACAATTGAATGACCACATGCCTCGAACAAAGAAAGCCCTATTTCAACTTCTCACCGAGGCCTCCCCAGCATTTACGACTCGAGATGGTCAAAGAAGCGCTGTTAAACACGAGGAATTGAAAACATTATCAGAACTAATACCACCAAAATATCATGACCAAATAATGCTTCCATTCACGATTTTGCGTAGAACCTCCTTAGGACCTGGAGCGCACACCATTGGTGGTTCTAAACTTGAGCAATTCATAATACTACTGATTCTAGGAAAAATTGATAGCCCCTTTGAAACATGGCGTGAATTGTCTCTTCCGCGAATTATTTATTCACCCGAGGTAGCTCTCTTAAGACAGAAACTTCCTACAACAATGACAATAGGATTTGGCACGTAATGCCGACCAAGCAGCAATATTTGGATGAAGTTAGGGATGTCTTACACTCATCAGCTCGAGAGCACACAACATCATTTGAGCAGGAATATTGCTTTGATGGCATTATTGATGAAGGAGCAACACGAATTGCCATTAAAATAAGCTTGACTATAGATAATGTTGAAACACACTCACTTGAAGAACTAAGTCGAATTTGCCCGATTCTGAAATGTACTCCACTAATTATCGGAGAAAGAACACGAAAGCGTGACCTTCAAGATGGAGTGGTGCATACACGTAGATCAATTCCGGCCATAACCCTAGAAACTCTACGACGTTTGTTAGAAGAGGGAATACTCCCACTGATTGTAGCGAAAAAGGGGGGCATATACGCAGTAGTCAATGGGCAGAAGCTAAAGGAAGCTCGAGAAGCGCTTCATTTTTCCCGTGGTAATGTTGCAGACGAATTGGGTCTTTCTCGTAGAGCAGTCTATGAATACGAACGCGGTACAATTAACCCCGCCATCGATGTAGCATTGCGACTTGAAAAATTACTCAAAGCGCATTTAATTGAACCTATTAATCTGTTAAGACGTGATTCAGTTTTAGAAACTTCAAACCCGCCAAATGAAATCCTTGGAAAACATACGCACCTGGCGAAGAAGGCCTTAGAAATATTGTCGCGCCTTGGCTTCAATTCCACCCTTACTAATGACACTCCCTTCGATATGTTGACCCCTCTTCGTAAACAGGTGTTACTAAGCTACCTCAAACACCCCCTTGAACGGTTTGATGAGGAACGACTTACTTTCCTCGCAAACTTAGCTGATGTTTTAGATGAAGAACCTGCAATAATTACATCTGATCGCTCCCGTTTGGCATCCATAAATGGAATTCCTGTTGTTTATCTCAAAG
>JAEOSA010000282.1 GCA_016840595.1 Candidatus Hermodarchaeota archaeon
TCTTGATATTCGAGTACAATCACAGGCGTTCACCTTACGCAGAGAAGGCTAATACAAGGTGTTTCATTCCCCTGCTTTCACACCGTCTCTGCCTTAAATTCAAGTTCGTGATGATTTATTAAAAAGGTTTTGTGCCCTTAAGTCACCAATTGGCTAACATTGCGTAAAGGTAAATCTCTGAATCTGTCGAAAAATAGTGAAGAGACAACTCCTCGTAGGAGAAGTTGTCGAAGCTAGTAGCGTTCGTAGATTTTGAACAGGACGATAAGGACAACAACGACTAGAGCAACAGCACTCAATAGTAACAGACTCAATGCGGGATCAAGGCCAATTAACGACCCTTGAATTATATAGGCAAAGGTCGTTGTTCCTCCTGTGTTGTCAAGCGTGTCTGTTGCGTTAATGTAGAAGTAGGCTGATTCGAACTGGTAATTCGGCATCCTTAGCGGGTAGGACGGGATGACTGCTTGATAGATTGAATCGCTGATGTGTACCATCTCAAGGGGGGAGAGAAAGTTGATTCCATCGAAAGAGTAGTAGAGTTGCACACTGCTTACTCCGGAACCATCTATCACTGTGGCATTCACAGTAACAGTGTTCTCATCAGTGGGGTTGGCGGGGAGAAATGATACGAAACTAATTGCAGGTGCTCTGTCAGCAACGGTATATGAAAAGGTGGTAGATGTGAACCAAGCATCTTGTGTGTCATTAACATAGATTCGATACTGAACAAGCTCTTGTTCCGGAAATGGTGGAATAGTCGCCGTATAATTTGCGAGTTTGCTTCGCGTTCCGCGCATAGTGATGTTGATCCAAATACTCTGAATGGGATTAAGATAACTACAGATTGCTGTGTGAATCAATGCATCATCAGTTATTTCTCCTGTCACCTCGACAAAGTCGGTATCAGAAGCCGGATAGGGGTTCGTAACAGAGAGGGCGACATTTGGTGGATCCCGGTCAATGAGGAATGATTCGGAGAAGAGACTCGTAGCATTCACAGCAGTCCGATTGCTAGCGCCTATCGAGTGGAAGAAGGTTGACACCTGATAATATTCTCCAATCGAAAGTGATCCTTGTTCGATGTAATAACTGATATTCAAATTTTCAACAAACCAGTAACTCCCGACTCCATTCCAGTTCAATGTGGTGTTGACGGCAGCAGTTGCATCACCGAGGAGGTAAATACTGAAGTTTTGGATGCTTAAGTCAGTATCAGTGAGGTTACCAAAGATGGAATGCCATACCCATGAAACCGTGATGTTCAGAGTCTGCACGTCACGACCAATGTAGCTGATAATGGGTCTAGCAATCCGGATATAGGGACCCTTGAAGGTAAACGCGTCTGATTTCGCGCTTGTTCCATATTGTTGGGGTAGGCGGATGGAGTAATTAGCGGAAACCACAATTCTGTAGGATTCATTGGGGATTAGCGTGGAGATATTGAGTTCGTGCACTTCCCAATATGTTGAGGTTATATTGTACTGGAGTACAAAATGAAATTCTGTGACATTGGTGGGTGCATCTGCTTCCTCAAAGCCAAGAGTGTTATTACTGACCTGAGTAAGCGTCCCCCATACTGTACTGGCAATGTATTCTACCCAAACATCAATGGTATCGGATGTATCTCCGATGTATGTGAAATCGGGATCCCCAATTGTCAGGTAGTGCTGATAATCAAAGGATGTGGACCAGCCTGTCGTTTCAGTCCAGATATCACCTGATGCATTGCGTTCAAAGCGGCATCGAACCTTATACACTGAATAATTGAGGTTCGATGGAAACAGGCTATAATTTAGCGCAGCCCATCCGGTTCCATCAATGTATTGGAGATCATCTTCAAACACTATGGAATTGTTTTCATCGAAGTAGACACCGAATGAATGTTCGTCGAGGTCGCCATCTCGACATACGCCGATATCCGAGGCAACGACCTCTTCTACAGTAACATTAAGTAACGACGAGTTCCCATACGGCGTGTCAGGTGTGTAATATTCATAGGCGATAATGGGATCCGTGGCGTTCAAGTCATTATCAGCAGGAACAACTGGACCTCCAGAAGCCACTGCAGGAGTTGCTGATGGAACCCCGAACAGAGGCGGTATAAGTGGCAATGCCACTAAAAGGATGAGAAACGATGTACTCAAGATTCGGCGTCGCACAATCTTTCACCCTCAAAGAGGATAAAGGGTCGTACCCGATGTGATTCCTAAAAAGCTTGTGGTAACGCACAACGAAATACCCTCAGGATGACCAATTTCAGATGCTTGTACCTATTTGTCAGATCTCAACGGGAGGAGATGGTCTGAACTGTTAAGCACTGAGAGGGTTTTTTCCTCCCAGTCATTGATGCGAAGATGAGTAATGCTGCATGTATCAATGTCAAAGTCAAACTGTGATTGCATCGCTACGGGGATTTCAAGCCACCAATAGATACAGGATCTTATTGCATTCCCGTGGCTAACTATGACTACGAGTTCTTCCCGTTTTTCATCAATTGTGTTGAGA
>JAEOSA010000068.1 GCA_016840595.1 Candidatus Hermodarchaeota archaeon
CAACGATAAATTGAGAAGCTTGAATGCCTGCTCCTCCACTAGCCATCGAGCCAGGGTTGGGAATGGCTTCAAACTTCATAGTATCGGGATCGATGAAAATGAAATTAGCACACCGACCAAATCGAGGGTCAATGGGAGCTTCAAGGGTCGGTCCTTGTGCAGTTACACATATTTTCACGTTTCTTCATCTCCTTCAATTTCTGATGGTGCCAATCGACGCAGATAATGGCTTTCGCATCTGGGGCAATGTTTAGGCCTTCCTGTTCCAAAGGGTTCATCCCATCTATGCTGACAAGTGAAACACCAAAACTGGCGCTTTGAAGGTAGTTGGTATGGTCCGCCTTCAATACGTAGGGCTTTTCCATTTACCAGAGCTTCGGCAATCTTTGTATGGGCTGATTTCAGAATTCGATGAAGCGTCGGTTGAGATACCTTGAGTCGTTGAGCGGCATCCTTCTGTGGCATTCCTTCAAGGTCTTTAACCCGAATTGCTTCGAATTCATCTATGTTGAGTACTACTTCTCCAATGGTACCAATGGGAATCCCTCTGGGTTTGTAATAGGTAGTATTCGGTTCTGCGCGAACAAACCTGCGTTTATATGGACGTGGCACGTTATGAATATATATTCATAACCTACTTAAACCTTATGCATTTCGAAACGACCAGCATGAAATAAGAACACCAACCACATTACATTTCACAACTAGCTCACCCTTTGGGAGGTTCAACATTTTGACAATTTCAGGTGGCGAAATACTGGCTAAATGTCTGGCTAACGAGCAAGTCCAATACATCTTTGGAATCATTGGTGACCAATGGAATTCTTTTTTCGATGTGCTCGCTCGAAAAGGTGACCAACTTGGCATCGAATTCATCACTACTCGACACGAAGCCGCTGCTGCTCACATGGCTGATGCCTATGCGCGGACAACTGGCAAACCAGGTATTTGTCTTGGAACAGTGGGTCCCGGTGCTGCCAATCTTGTGGGTGGCGTCTATGCGGCTCATGCTGACAGTGTGCCAATTGTGGTTCTTACGGCTCAGAATCAAACGTGGCGTATTTATCCAGATTCAGGGATGACCCAAGGTCTTGACCAAATCAATCTCTTCAAATCCATCGTTAAGTGGAATGCAGTAGCTTGGAAGATTGAGCGTATTCCTCATCTGGTTCAGCAAGCGTTCCGAGTTGCGCTATCTGGGCGCCCAGGCCCTGTACACCTAGATTTCCCCTCTGACATTCTTTATGGCACTGTCGAAACAGAACCTGCAATACAAAGTCCAAGTCGCTATCGCGTTACAATTGCACCAACAGCCGATCCGCAGCTCATTGGAAAAGCAGCACAAATGCTCCTTGACGCAGAGTTTCCCCTTCTTCATGCTGGGTCAGGTGTGCTCTGGGCGAATGCATCAGAAGAGCTGATCCAACTTGCCGAACATTTATCCGCTGCAGTCACTGTGAGTCCCGCTGCACGTGGAGCTATACCAGAAGACCATCCCCTAGCCTTCGAACCAGGCCTACAAACTGGAGCGTTCGCACAAAACTTCACCGATCTTGTTCTACTAGTGGGAGGTCGTTTAGGAGATTTAGATTTCTGGGGTCAACCTCCTGGATGGAAATCCAGCGAGGTGCAAAAACTCATCCAAATCGATATTGCTGGTGAGATGATTGGAGTCAATCGGGAAGTGGATTTAGCACTAGTTGGTGACGCGAAAACTACGCTTCAGTTTCTCCTCTCGGAAGTTAAACGACGAGGAGCTCCTAAATCTCCTTCTCCTTTGCTTGAGCAATGTCAAGCCTCCCGTAACAGATGGGTACAATCCCAGCTAGATATCGCTACTAAAGAAGAGGCGTTCATTCATCCTTTACGCCTTGTCAAGGAGGTCCGTGATTTCTTTGACAGAAGCGCCATTAGCGTAGTAGATGGTGGCAACATTAACCTGTGGACTCTCCACCTTAACCGTATTTACGAACCTCGCTCGTATCTGTGCGCAAGTGATTCCGGGCATCTCGGAGCCGGGCTCCCCTATGCCATTGGTGCCAAAATTATTCATCCTGATCGTCAGGTGTATCTGATTAGTGGCGATGGCGCTTTTATGTTCAATATTCAGGAATTAGAAACCGCCGTTCGTCAAAATGCCTCAATGATTGCTGTTATCGCGAATGATCGACGTTTTGGGATGATTGCGGGTGTCCAACACCTTCTATTTGGAAATCGATTTTACCAAGTTGATTTCACAGATGTTCGCTACGATCAAGTCGCCCAAGCGATGGGTTGTTATGGTGAACGTGTCACCAAAACAAAAGATATCCAACCCGCACTGAAACGCGCAGTAAAGTCCAAGAAACCTGCTGTAATCGATGTAATCATCGATCGTGAGGCAAATCTCAATCCTCCCGAATTGGTGCTTGTGGGTGGACAATGGCTAGAAGGATGCACTCCGCCTCCAATTGAAAAGGAGGAAAAGAAAGAGGAGAAAAAGATTACGGAAGCAGTGGCTAGCTAGGATTGGAATTCCTGTCATCGGAGGACTGTTGATGTCAAATCCCCCTATTAAGGCCTGGAAATGCATTTCTCGTCAAATCGTCTATCAAAATCCTTGGATAACTGTTTATGAAGATCAGGTTCAACTTCCTAATGGTCACACTACACCTTATGGTGTTGTAACTCCAACTACTAATTTTGTTGGTATAGTACCCTTTCTTAATCCAGAAACTGTAATATTAGTTCGTCAATATCGTTACGTACTGGGTGAAACTACTTGGGAAATCCCCTCAGGCGGAATGGAAAAAAACGAACAACCCGAAGCCGCTGCTCAACGTGAACTCCGTGAAGAAGTAGGCTATCGGGCTGATCGATTTCAGCTTCTGAGCATTATGCACTCAAACAAATCCATTATGGAAGATAGAGGCTATATTTTCCTCGCACAAGGGCTTACTCCATCCAAAGCGGTACCTGACGAAACCGAAGAAATTGAAGTCATCTCTGTGCCTTTTGAAAAAGCCTTGGATATGGTGAAAAACTACGAAATTACTGACTGCGTTTCAATAATCGGTCTTCTGCTTGCACACAGGAATTCGCAACGAAAGGTGTAAGTGTTACTTGTTGAACTCGATATCATTCAATTGGAACCTGTTTACGTCGTTTACTCTTCGCAATTCTAATCTCTAAAAGCCCTTCACGAAAGGATGCACGAATATTATCGGAATCCGCATCCTTTGGCAAGGGAACCTTCTTTGCCATGTTTTGGAACCGAATTTGGCGTTGAACAGTTCCCCAACGCTCAAAATGAATTTCTTCACGCATCCTCGCCTGAACAGATAAATGATCATCCATCACTATGATCTCGATATCCTCTTTGTTGACCATCGGAAGATCTAAGGTAACAATATACTCTTTTTCCGTTTCCTGCACTTCCCCAAGTGCTTCCAAACAACACGAATCACCATCCCAGAGCGATTGCATTCGCAGTCCGAGTCCACCCATGGACTCGAACATTTCATCAAATCGCCGTTGCAGTGCCTTCACCGAATCATCGAGGCGCTGAAGAGCGTCCTTCTTTTCATCTTCTCGTTTTATTTTAGGCATCTCTCTGTTACCTCCTCATGAGTAAAATGCAGGAATCTGGAATTCTTGGGCTTTTCCACTAGCTTGCATACTCGTGGTGGTTTGGTTCATCAAATCCCGGACGCGTACCCGAACCTCTTCAGCCCCCTCTATGAGTGCATCCGTAGGAATTGAGATATCTGTCAGTTTAGAGAGGGTCTTGATAGTTTCAGCTGCCGCTCCCGGATCAGGGATATTCAGAAACGACTGCGCCATGATATAGGTGATGGGAATTTTCTGCCGTTGAGCTTCCAATAATATAATCGCGTACGAGCCAGCAACGATGCCCTCGTCAAGGAACTTAATCTTCTTATCATGGGCTCGATCATAAGCCGTTTCAGTTGTAGCCACAGCATACACTTCAGGGGTCTCAATCTGGGTTCGAAGCGCCGGTGGAAGGGCCGATCCACCCAAGGCTGTAATGGATTTGGGTTCTAGCTCCTGCAGATATTGCAGAATCGCTGTAGACACTGGGCGCATCGCCTCTGCAGGTAAAGGGATTTCAGAGACAATTAACAAAAACTCGTCATTCGCGTATAATTGGATGGGCGGGCGAGCCTTCCGATTATGAATCACGGCAACTGGCGGCATCACATCCGTATCGATATACCCCACAAGCCGAAGGTTAAGAGCCTGCACTAAATGCATCCCCGCAATAGTACCCACTAGCCCCGCATCAGGCAAGGCAATAACCGCATGTTTTTTCCCCTTTGGCTGCTCGACTAACTCCACAATCTCGAACAACGTTTCCTGAACCACCATGATATTATCCTCCTTCATAGCGTTTCCAGTGCAATCCGCAGAGTAAAAAAAGTTACGGGCTTATTAAAATCTGATAATAAAAATGCCTTCTGAAGGGAAATTCATCGGGGAACGCATTTCCGTCGAAGTTGTTGATCTCGAAAAACCAATGCGTTTCACTTGGCGGGGTCGTCAATACAAAATCATTGAAATCCAGGCTAGCACTCGACGTCTTGACCTCCGTAGCACATGGTATCGTCGAAAACACCGAGATTATTTCATCGTTCAAGTGGAGTCAGGCGAACGATTTGAACTCTATCGTCATCGTGTACCTGGTAAACCCTATTGGGTCATCACCCGACAACTCGTTGATTAATAATTTAAATTTCTAAGAACTGCTCTCTTTATTTTTCTAGTAACTGAAAAATGAGAATGGCGTATTGTGGGGTCCATGGAACAGTTTCTGTTTGCTGAAATCCTAAGGGCTCTAATCGTTTCGTGAACCATGAAGGATGGCGTATCGCCGTGGGCCGCCTGGGTTGAGAATCCAAACGGAAGGCCACTTGACCCTTGACTTTGAGCACTCGTTGAATCTCATTGAATAATGATGTGGGAGTCTTTAACCCATTCAATAAACCAGTGACACAAGTCACCAGCGTGAAAGAGTCGTCATCGAAGGGGAGCGGGTCTTGAACGTCTCGGCAAAGAAAACGAGTCCGTGATGCTGATCCTTCTAATCGCGATTGACGACGGGCCTCCAGAATCATTTCCTCGGACCAATCAATCCCCACAACGTGTCCTTCAAATCCTCGCTTTCTAGCCACCAACCGTGGAAGGTGCCCTGTCTGAGTTCCCAAATCTAAGAACTCCTCTGAGTTACCAATGTTCAAGCGTTTAATGAGAACTTCCCATAATTCCCAGTCGTCTCGCACCTCAAAGGCCACTGATCGGCGATTATACCCCCAACGAAGTAATCTTTTTCCAAAGTATCTTCCCTCGGTTACTATAATGAACAACAGGAGTCCCAAAATCACGCCTATGGCTCCAAAGAGTAAGAGAACTAGCCGCAGCATTCCAGGTGTTATTAAAAGACAAGACGCTTAATTGCTTTTAGGAAGAAGTATGCCGGAACCATTACATGAACCCTACAGGCTCAATTAGTAGTATTCCCCAAACCCTTAAAATATCCATTTGTATTTGTGGCGCAGAAATGAATAATCGGAGTTCCTCCTTTCATGAAACGACTGGTTCACAACGGTATCCGCGTCATCGAACTTCCTACACCCACTGGAATAACGCTTACCGTTCGTGGTAACTCAATGGTGCTCAATGCGTTACAGGAACAAATGGCTATGGCGTTTGTAGCAAAACGCCATCTCGGGTACTGGGAGGACCGAGTGTTTGTACGAAACTTCCTAAGGGATTTCAGTAAAATCTTGGGCGTTAAACCCGCATTAAAACCCGAGGATGTTGACCTTGAAGAATTTTTCCAGGAAGGGATTGAGCATCGAGAACGTGAACAACAACAGAAAGAAAATATGACCAAAGAAGAGAAGAAAGCCTTAGCCGCTGAACGGAAAGCAGTTCGCGAAGCCCTACGTGAGAAATTTGGCAAGGCTGAAATTGATGGCGAAGAGGTGGAAATTGCCAACTGGACTGCGGAGCCCAATTGTATCTTTATGGGTCGTGGGAAGCATCCACTCCGTGGGAAATGGAAACCTGGTCCACAACAGAGTGATATTACGTTAAACCTGAGCCCTGACGTGCCTCAACCGGAAGGGAATTGGGCTGGACGTATCTGGCAACCAGATAGTCTCTGGGTGGCTAGGTGGGAAGACCGACTCTCTGGAAAAATGAAGTATGTCTGGGTATCGGATACTGCTTCGATTAAACAAGAGCGTGAAGTAGAAAAATTTGAAGTGGCTCAACAACTTGCCAAACGCATTAAGCACGTGCGTCAGGCTATCCAAGAGGATATGACCGCAAAGAAACCTCGACGCCGACAAATTGCCACCGCGTGCTATCTTATTGATGTGCTTAGTCTCCGAGTTGGTGATGAAAAGGATCCCGATGAAGCGGACACGGTTGGCGCGACGACCTTACGTCCTGAGCATATTACCATAAAGGAAAATGGGGAGGTGGAATTTCAGTTCTTGGGCAAAGATTCGGTGCCATGGCATAAAACCGTCTCCTTACCTGCTGAGGTGGTTGAGGAACTACAGCACCTCATTGACAACGCCCGGGTACCCACTCTCCGAAACCGTCAAGGGCGGAGTCATCCTTCGCGTGAACGCCCACAAATATTTCCTGATGTCCGGAGCCGGAATGTGAATGCGTATCTTAATGAGATTATGCCCGGACTCACCGCGAAAGTCTTCCGCACCTACCATGCGAGCAGTACCGTACGCTCCTATCTTGGTCGGGCAAAAGTCAAGCGAGCCGACCCGAATTGGAAGAAGAAAAACACAGCTAAACACGCTAACCTGCAAGCAGCTATCGTTTGTAACCATACAAAGCAAGCCCCAAAGGGTTGGTCGAAGCGAATGAACCGATTTCGCGAACGCCAACGGCTTGCCAACGACCGTATCACTAAAGCCCAAGAAAATCTTCAGAATCGACAAGCGCGATTAAAGGATTTAGTCGCGAAACAGAAATCAAAGCTTGAACAGCTGCAGGAAAAAGGTAAACCGATCCCTCGTAGGAAGAATCGCCCCTATACTTCATCTATTGCCACAGCCCGACGTAGCGTTGAAACGGCGAAACAACGACTTGCCCGCGCCCGAGAAGCCAAAGAAAAGCTGAACGCCCAAATCGTCCTCTCCAAAAACACTCGAACGTGGAACCTCGGCACAAGCCTCAAAGCCTATATCGATCCCCGCATCTACCGCGATTGGGGACACCAAATCGATTATGATTGGAAAGATTTCTACCCCACAACGCTCCAACGTAAATTCGCCTGGATCGACAAAGACGTTGACACGACGGATAGCTAACTACTCTTTTCCCACTAGTTTGGTAATTGTTTCTTGGAATTTTTTTGCGGACTTGGCTGGACTTTTTGCTTTTGTAATTCCCCCACCCGCAATGATGATTTCTACCGGATACGAGAGAATTTTTGTCAAATCGTCCACGCGGATTCCCCCCGCTACTGCCAGACAAGGGTGTCCTCGTAATCGGGAGACAGATTCCAATTCTGTGTATGGTGCTCGTCGCGCGGCTCGGCTATCTAATCCACTGTGTACACATGCATAGTGGATACTTGTGCCCTTGAAGGATAATCCCAGAATGTCAGCTAACCGGCTAATGGGAATGCGGGATACGATTAAATCTGCCATGACTTCAACCTTAAACTCGTGTGCCGCTTTCAATGCGCCTAGGAGGGTTTCACTATAGGCATCGGCTAGCACCGTGACGATGTCGGCTGAAGCTTGTGCCGCCATGCGCACCTCAAGATATCCTGCATCAGCCGTCTTCAAATCCGCACAGATTTCCTTTTGTGGGTATGCTTTCTTGAGCGCCTTCACCACACCAATTCCCTCAGCTTTAATCAGCGGTGTCCCTGCCTCCATAATATCGACGTAGGGTGCAACCTGATTTGCCAAGTCAAGGGCATCATCCAGATTTTCAAAATCTAACGCAACCTGCAATCGGACCATTGCAACAACCACTCATACACCCTCGTTCTACGCCCTAAAAACCCACCTCTCACTATCTTCGAAGGTCCTAATGCGAAACACGAAAGGATAAAAGGCGTAAACTTCCAAACGGTTTCATATGCGCGCTTATACTTGTCTTGCTGTACTCTTTGTCATCATCGCCATTGGTGCAGCCTTTTTCGGATTCATGTTCATGATTGCCACAGTAGGTGACCTTGCCCAAAACCAACTCACCGCCTACATGCTTTTCGGTGGCACAGCTGTGTTCATCATCCTCGCCATCCTAATGGGATGGTGGGGACAACGTTCACCCGAACGTGTCGTCGTGGAAGCCCATGTTGACCTTCCCCGTGATTTCGACGTCAGCCAAGTCTCCTGCCCCCATTGCGGCGGGACACCCCGACGAGAAAATCTCGCCTACGATCGCGGCATTGGCGCTGTCGTACTCACCTGTCCCTACTGTAACAAGGTCTCTCAACTCGTCGAAGATGTCAAATGGTAGTACCAAGGCGGAAAGCAAAAAAGCCTGTCTTTCCCTAGCCCTATCAAGACTCTACGAATGCTAACCCTTGAGGACCCCGATTGAGCTGAACACATCCATGGTTCCCGAAACACCGCCACCACCAGTCGACCCGTCTTCAAACGACGACATCTTGAAGCAGATTAAACAAGCACTGGATGATTTGAAAAAGGTCGGCAAAATCGCTGTTATCCAAATTTGTCCCCAATGTAAGTCCCCCAAACTACGCAGCCGAGAACCTTGGTTTGATATCGGCGGCGCCATGGGTATCACCCCACCCAAATATCTTTGCACCCGGTGCGGCTACTGGGGACGCGTCGTCATCGAAGTCACCCATGCCGACGTCGACGAAACAGTCCTCGACGAGATACTGAACGCCGATATTGAAAGCGCCCAAAAGCTCTTGAACGACCTCCACCAAGAACACCCCACAAATGAAAAAGATTAGTTATTGGACGTGAATTGACCGTGACCCGCATCAAACTCTTCCCGCTGGCATTGACCCTCTGTCTACTCTTTGCTCTAGCTTCTCCCTTTTTTATCATGCCAGCATTACACACCCAAGCCAATACAACCACAGGCATAACTTCACACCGAAGCACACCACTCGACTATGATTTTCGAGTGCTTAATGAAACCGTCCACGTCTTCCCACAAATTGATGCCTCGGTCATCATCAACTACTCCATTACTTTTCGTAATTTTGGTTCTCAATTCGACTGG
>JAEOSA010000283.1 GCA_016840595.1 Candidatus Hermodarchaeota archaeon
GTTGGTGCATAATCTTCCTTTTTTGCCCTTAGATGTATTGGCATTTAACCTCCTTTTTGAACTGCGATTTCATAATGAACAAGGCAGCAATTCGCAGCAGAACACATGATGTTCTCCGAAAACAAACCGATGAGTACTACGAGGATTCCTCCAGGACCACCTCTCCCCTATCGGCAGATATGGATTGAATTAGATGCAACAACGAATCACGATGATTTTCATATTCGGTCATGTATTTCTCCTTGACCGAAGGTGCACGCGGAATCTTGACCTTTAAGGGGTTTACCGGCACGCCGTTCTTGTGCAATTCAAAGTGCAGATGGGGACCGGTCGATAGCCCAGTCGAACCGAGATAGCCGATTAGGTCACCGGACTTAACATGCTTGCCTACATAAAGACCCTTGGCGAATCTGGAGAGATGGCCGTAGCGCGAGCGAAAATTGTTTTTGTGGCGTATCTCCACTAAGTTACCATAACCGCCCTTCCAACCCTTGAAAACAACTTTGCCGTCACCGATTGAGGAGATTGGTGTTCCAATGGGCGCCACGTAATCTAATCCGTGGTGCGGGCGCCACACTTTTAAGATCGGATGAAACCTTCGCTTGGAAAAATATGAACTTATGTATGAAAACCTCAGAGGGGATTTGAGCAATGATTTCCGCAAGGATTTTCCTTCAAGGTTAAAATAATCTTCGTGGCCATCTGGATCACGGTAATACACGCCATAGAAATCTCCTGCTTCTCCCTTATAACGAGCAAAGACTATTGAAACATAATCCATGAAAATCGAATCGCAGAATGTCTTTTCAATATAGATGAAGAAGGAATCGCCGTTTTGCGTCTCCGTAAAGAAATCAAGTTCCCATGCAAAAACATCCGCGAACCTGATGACCAGATTCGAAGTCTCACCAGACGCCAACATGGATTCATAGAGTGTTGAGTTGACATCGCCCTGCAAGAAGGTCAGTATTGTATCTACATATGGATACTTCATCGAAATCAAGAAACACGTTGTGTCTCTAACAACATGATATGTATTTTGAATATCCTGTCGGTAGGTTAAGGCACAGAATTCGCCATCCTTTTTAGTCAGAAAAATGGTGTCACCGGGGAAGCATTTCCGGAATGGAAATCCTGCATTCTTGAGTGCCGTGAGTATTTGCAGTCGGCAGTCAACAACTGAGAGTTTTTCAAGTATTGTTTCCAGATTCTCACCGCGTTTTACGATGTGTCTTGTCTCGGTGAATGTGGGTGCCGCGGTCTTTTCGGTTTTTTTCCCACAACCGATAAGAGTGAGTATGAGTAATACGGTTATGCTAAATTTGTTGACGTATGTAATCCTTAATCCATTCATCATAAATTTTATTTTGATAGCTAAAGGAACAACCTTCTACGGTTATTCTATCCACCTGTGAGAGTTTGTGAAAGATGACTTTTAGATCGGAAAAACCCCAGATGTCAAATTCTATTTGTAGATAGCGCTTTTTGAATCGGGATGCAATATTGCCTACAAAACCGATTTCCTTGAGTAACCGCCGTAATTCTTTGACCCGCATCTTCGTTACAATAGCTACATGGATATGCATGTAGTTTTTGATAACGCTCCAGCTGAAATTCGGTGCAATTGCCAGGATACCGTGACGATTCTTACGGGTCCAGATGAGACGTGACAGTCGTTGTTCTCTTTCTGATTTTGGATTATTAGTGATCGCATTAATCATATCAAAATCAATGTTCTTCGTGTCGTAGAACTCCAACAGTAACTGCCAGTCTTCCTGCAACAATACCCTAGGCAATGTCACGTTATACTCACCTACCTTGTATACTTCTGTATACCTCATACCCACAAGTTTGTTAGACAGAATTTTGATATCGCGGAGGTTCCTTGTGTAAAAGAGAAGGGACACATTCGGGCCGACGCCTGAGGGAAAGGATAGGTTCTCAACCATTTCTTCTAAATAGGGTATAGAATTCTGATTCTTGAATTTCGTTGTGGCGTCTCCCGCAATGCACGTCCAGTACCACTTGCCGCCATGGATTCCAGGAAGAAATAGTTTGAAACCATAACTCCGGACCAAACCAGAATCTTCAAAATTCTTCATACGCATTAGTATTTCCTTGCGAGAGATGTGAAATTTGTTGACGAAATCTTGAACGGGTATCGTACCTTGGAGTTCGAGTTGTCGAATAAGATCTAAATCGATGGGATCGATTATCACTAGCGGATTATAGACAGAATGCCAGACAAGTCAATACAGGAATTCTTGAAAGTCGCTTAACGTTGAACGTTAACGAAACCCGTTTCGTCCAACGTCTTAAGGATACGTACCTCAACCGATTAGCATCTTCAGGACCATGCGGGGCTTAGATTTTGTTACTCTATCGATATTCTGCCTGCGCGGATCGCTGACATAGTTGTTCGCTAAATAAGACTAGATCCTCAACGATACTAACGAAATTATCGCTCCAAACGAAATTGACT
>JAEOSA010000284.1 GCA_016840595.1 Candidatus Hermodarchaeota archaeon
TGGACGTTTTGACCGCGAAATCTTAATCAATGTTCCAGATACACGAGGACGACTTAACATCCTGCAAGTACACACTCGTGGAGTACCCTTGGATCCATCAGTAGATTTGCAGCAAATGGCCCACAATACACACGGATTTGTGGGTTCAGATTTAGCCTTTTTAGTGAAAGAAGCTGCACTCAGCGCTTTGCGACGTGTTCTTCCACAGATTGAAGAACAACAAATGCAAATCCCCCCGGAACTGATTAATCAAATCATAGTCACGGCAGATGATTTCCGTGCCGCTAGACAGCTCGTGGAACCCTCTGCGTTACGTGAAATTTCCATTGAGATCCCCATGGTTCAATGGGATGATGTTGGTGGAATGGAGGACGCAAAACAGGCACTGCGTGAAGCCGTTGAACTCCCCATCAATCGACCCGATGTTTTTACACGTTTTAACATCGACCCACCTAAGGGTGTCCTCTTATTTGGACCGCCTGGAACTGGAAAAACACTGCTCGCGAAAGCTGTTGCCACTGAAAGCCAAGCGAATTTCATTAGTGTACGTGGCGCTGAAGTTATGAGTAAATGGGTCGGGGAATCAGAGAAAATTATTGCAGAGATCTTTCGACGGGCTAGGCAAGCAGCTCCAGCTATCCTCTTTATAGACGAATTGGATAATCTGGCACCGCGTCGTGGTTCAGGATTTGACAGTCGCGTAAGTGAACGTGTTGTAAACCAACTCCTTGTGGAGATTGATGGGATGGAAGAGCTTCAGGGGGTTGTGGTGCTAGCTGCAACAAACCGTCCTGATATCATTGATCCTGCGTTGCTTCGTCCAGGACGTTTTGATATCTTTGTATTCACGCCCCCACCAGATCTAGCTGCTCGACGTGCAATCTTTACGGTCCATACACGAAAGATGCCTCTTACTGAAGATGTGGATTTAGATCAACTGGCATCGACCACTGAAGGTTTTTCAGGTGCTGATATCGGGAATGTCTGTCGAAAAGCGGTTTTGGCTGCTATCCGTGAAAACCCAGACGCTTCAAAGGTCAGCATGAATCACTTTCAGAATGCGCTAGCATCAGTACAACCCAGTATTTCAAAAGATACTCTGAATCAATTCACTCAATTTGCGGAACGTTTCCTTGGACAATAATCAAATATCGAGTCAGTATAAGATAACATCAGGATATCGCGGAAAGGATGGTCACAAACGTTGACATGGGAACTGGAACCAACCGAAAAACTAACACTTGCCAAGAGTATCTTACCGAAGGAACAAGAGACTCTCATTCTGGTAGCCAAGGCTAAAATTGCCAAGGGTGTTCGCCCAGGAGCGCAACCTATGCTTGTGCGCGGACAAGATGGTCACTTTGTACTGACCAGCTATCGTGTAGCATTTGTAGCGGAAGTCGAAGGTCTCCCGCCAGCAGAGCCGTATGCTGGCGAGCTAGAAAAAGCATTCAAACAAAGTAAAGTATTCATCAACGTCCCTTTGGTGTTTTTGCCTGAACTACAGGAACATCCGGATAGTTCCACAAAATGGAAGAAACACATGAATTTGGCAATTGAGAGATCAGATGGAGTGCAAGAAGTGGTGTATGTGAAAGCGACCGGTGAACTCCTTGACTTCCAGCGAACGAGTAATGATTTCTTCAAGCAATGTTTTGCAGGTCCAATTGACTTCTATACGCTTCTTGAAAGCGGTGTAAAACATGGGGAAACAACAGAATCAACTATCTATGATTTGGTCGGACAACGTATCAACATACAGATGACAATGGTTCCCGAAAGCATGCTAGGTGCCTATGAGAGAAAGGCCCAAACGGTCTTCAATGGGCTCGTCAAGTTTCTTGGAAAGAAGGGTCAAGGTGGCTATTTCGATTCAGTTTCACGAACACTAGCACTACGAGGTGACCATGTGCATATTTCAGAAGAGTGGATTGCCAATTCTTCAAATGATGTTCTTCAACAAAAAATCCAGCAGCTCATAGAAGAATGGCGAGCTGAAGAAGAAGCCAAAAAAGAAAAATTAGGAGACCGATATGAAATCACAGGCTTCTAATATAGCACCAGAAGTTATATGAGGCTAGAAAATACCGCAGATAAGAGAAGGAGGTTTCAGCTATGGCGAAAACAATTTGTTTACTTGCTCCTGATCCAGTCTTAGGACCTCACCCTAGTATCCCAATTGGCGATGTGGGAGGTCAAAATTACTGGACCCAAATGATTCAAGCTCCCCATAAGGATCGGGGTGCCCAAGCCATCCGCGCATTCCGGCGACTCACCCGGATTGCAGCGTTTGGAGGTTTTTCAACAGGGAAAACGGTGACACGGACCCTGGCTTCAGGTACTGAAATAACCGAGTCCGATTCGCGGCTTCCCCAATTCATCTATCATCCCCCTGATCTTGAACGGGATATGGAGCAAATTGAAATTCTTGAAAAAGATGCAAAAATCTATGTTCCCCCTGATTGGATCT
>JAEOSA010000285.1 GCA_016840595.1 Candidatus Hermodarchaeota archaeon
GTCATGATTACTGCGTGTTTATCTAAACCAAGATGTTTACCGGCAACTTCTCCGGCTTTATCACGAGCTCGGGCAAGGATTTCTATCATTTTCATTTCAAAAGTTTCTTCTAATGACCGCCCAGGAAGTCGCTGAAGTTGGTCGGCTTCATAAATTTGAACTAATTGACTTCCTTCTTCCTCGGCATCCGAGAGAATCTGTTCAATTTGACGAATTGCTGTGGGCTCTAGTATGACATCGTCAATTCCCATACTGAAGCCCATATTTGTAATGAGAACTACAAGGAGGGGGCAGATGGCGTCTAAAAACCGACGAGCCGCGGTATTACCGTAGTCTTTGGCTATGCGGTGAAGGACACTTTCAGGTTGAGCAGCACCTATTGCCTTCTTATCGATAACTCCGGTAAGAAGCTGACCATCTCTAATAAGAACGTAGGCATCATATTGGCATTTTTCTTTCAGACAGACATCGCATTTTTGGCAGATACGGGCTTTCAGGGACAGATTCAATCCTTTTGGAAGCAACATGCTGAAAATCTGTTTCCCAGTCCACAATGGTTCAGGTCGTTTCTTAGAGGGTGGGGGTAGATCGTCACGATATCCAGCTGAAGCTAGTAGTTGGCAAGTCTGACGTTTATTAAACAGTGATCCTGAGCGTGTTAAGAGATAAGAGGAGGAAATGTAATCTTGGATGCCACCAATAATTGGACCGCCATACCTTGGACTGAGGATTTGTTCTTGGACAAGCATGAGAATTCGTGCTTCTGCCCGTGCTTCTTCGCTTTGAGGAACGTGAAGATTCATTTCATCGCCATCAAAGTCAGCGTTATATGGTGGGCAAACGACAAGATGTAACCTAAATGTGCGATATGGCATGACTTTGACTTCATGGGCCATTATAGACATCCGGTGGAGTGAGGGTTGACGGTTGAAGAGCACGACATCTCCGGATCGAAGGTGCCGTTCAATGATGTACCCAGGGGCTAAACCGTCAGCGTTTGTTTTACGATCTTTTACATAACGAAGATCAATACGTTTTCCATCAGGGCGAACGACATAGTTACACCCAGGATACCCTATGGGACCTTTAAGCACCAACTCGCGCATGTCTTCGATGTTCCATTCTGTGACGCGTTCTGGGACTGTGAGTGTCTTCGCAATCTCTGAGGGTACCCCAACCTCGTTTATAGAAAGGTTTGGATCTGGTGAAATTACAGTCCGGGCAGAAAAGTCAACGCGTTTCCCTGAGAGATTGCTCCGGAATCGACCTTCTTTACCCTTCAATCGTTGGGCTAGCGTTCGTAAAGCGCGTCCAGACCGATGGCGGGCAGGGGGAATTCCTGAGACTTCGTTGTTGAAATAGGTGGTTACATGATATTGGAGTAATTCCCATAGGTCTTCAACGATGAGCTGGGGAGCACCAGCTTCGATATTTTCCCTGAGCCGTTGGTTGATTCGAATTACGTCAACAAGTTTGTGAGTTAGATCGTCTTCTGATTTTACTCCAGATTCTAAGGTAATTGATGGGCGCACAGCCACAGGGGGAACGGGTTGTACTGTGAGTATCATCCATTCAGGTTTTGTCACACGAGTATCGATACCCATTAGTAAACTATCATCAGGTGTAATGCGTTCTAGACGATCGCGAATATCAGTAGGAGTAAGGCGAACACTGCCTTCCATTTTTTCTTCGTAGAAGGTGGTGGGTTTTTCGAACTTTATCTTAAATTGCTCAGCTTCACAATGAGGACAAGTTGTTGCTTTCCCAGCTTCTTTTAAGACATCATCTGCGATGTCTTGGTCTAAACCCCCATATTTTTCAAAATGAGTTTCCATTATTTCCTTATACTTTGGGTATGATTCTTCTTTCAGTTTTAATCGTGCACAACGTCGACAGATTGCTTTGAGGAACTTCTTAATGAGTTTGGCAAAGCTGACATGTACAACAGGACGAGCTAATTCAATATGACCGAAGTGCCCGGGACATTCTCCTACACGGTTTCCACATGATTTGCAGCGTTGACCGGGTTCAATAGTTCCGAGTTTGGGATCCATTAACCCTGATGAAATTGGGAGACCGTCCTCGTCATAAGTGTCAGCAGTTATGACTTGTGTTACACTCATTTTTCGGATAATGTCAGGGGAAAGCAATCCGAACCAAATACTTCCAACTTTTTTGAGTGGATGTGAGATTGTAATTACCTCCTATTCTAAACTATCATGTTCGATCTGTTAATTTCAGGCGCGGCCAGATACCTAGCGATATGAGTTCTTGAAGGACAAGTTTGAAAGCATATGACATCTCAACTTTACTAATTGTAGTTGTTTGGGGTGCGCATACACGACATCGGTAACGATCTCGGTTACGGTCATATTCAGCGAGCATACCGCAGTCTTCGCAGACCATCGCCGTGTATTTATCCGATTCCTCCAAGAGCCTTTCACGTAAGAGAAGCGCAGCTCCGTGACC
>JAEOSA010000286.1 GCA_016840595.1 Candidatus Hermodarchaeota archaeon
TGGAACGTATTCCAGAAAAACTCCAGCGGAAGCGGGAACGCCGAGAACGATATCGCGTTCGCCGTACACCAAGAAGTGTGACTTATGGCCTTGTGGTCAGCCTTCTCATCGTAATTATCGTAGCCGCGTGGATTCTCATACCGCGAGTACCACCTGAACCAATCGAACCAGAATTGGGTACGGTTCATATTCTCCAAGAGGACACCTTTTACGTCTTCATCAATGAAAACGGTTCTGTGAATGTGCAGTATATGCATGGCCGCTATGGCGCAGGTACACAACTTGGAGAAATGCCTCTAAACCTCACCATAACCCGTGACTTCGGAGAATCACAGGTGAACTTCACCTTTCCTGATTTGAGTGTTTACTATGATTATTTTGGAAACGCGTACAATATTATTCCAAGTTATGGATCAGATAGCTTCGAATACGCTGTAAACGACATATTTCCCCCCTTCCTCGGAGACAACGGGACCAGCACCATAGGGCACGATGATATGAATGGATACTGGGCGGTCTTCTGGGACTACATCATTAATAGTAGTCTGAACCCCTTCCTCGCCCAAGATGCTATGGGGAGTCTGTTTAATTTTACCTTCTCGATCAAACCGGAAAACGGCACGCTAGTCTACAATACACCTACCATTGTCCACTGTAACATTACCTTCCAAAACCCCACCGATGGAACCAACGTCTATAACTATGGGAAAGCTCGCCTTCTCTTCCCCAAGCAAGTCTACAATGAATCCACCCTATTAGCAAATATCACCTTGGAAAACGTGGAGCGAGTTGGCAGCCGAACTAACTTTACCCTTCCTATTCCCGAGGTTATTGATAATGCGACCCATATTGGATTTGTCGAACGTCCCTTTGATGTCTCGTTGTCGCAAAACAACTTCTATGGGTACATTTTTGATTTGAATGTCACTGCCTTCACTAATTCATCCTTTGTTCTTCTTGACCTTACTAAGTCTGAGAATGAATTTTTCTTGCAATCAGGTAAAACATTGCGAAACGACCCGCAGCCCCTGTATTTTCCGTTTGCCGACATTACTGTCCACACAGACCGTGATAGTGATGAATGGTTAAATGTTACCAACCTCTTCTTTTCATTCCCACAAGTTTGGGTTGATGTAAAATCCACGCCAGGTCCAAGTCCTGCTATTTCGCTGTATATGCCAAAGACACAAGGTAAGCAGCATGTCCTACGAAATTCCTATTTTGAATTGAAAGAAACAAGTACTTCTGTCAAGTATCCTCTAGTTTCCTCTGATCCTACACCCCTTGGAACGCCTTTTCTGGTGCCACTGACAACTGTCAGAATCCGACGACTAACCTGGAGTTAAGAGCCGCTGAATTTTGTGTAGATGGCGAGCTGTCTTCACCGCAGTACTCTCAATAGTATGCGGTTGTCCCTGTTCGATTACTATGTGCTCTATTTTCGGTTCGAGATTGAAGTAGCGGTTCATGTCCTCAGCGAGGATATGAAGTTGAAGACAGTGGGGTGAACCATCCACAGTAAGAACAAGTAATTCAGTGGGTTTGTGAACGTGTATCATACAAGCTAGTTTGGTTTCAGCCAAATTCATGTGAAAGGTTTCAAGGCACACATGGAGGCAGACACGATTTTGTGCATATTGTTTGAAGAGTTCGGGGTGCTCATTGAGGACACAGGAACCGACTAGCAGAAATTTGTCTGATTTTCGTAGATGTTGTGCACCCACATTTGTTGACAAGAGCATTGGGCATTTCTCAATCAAACCTGCCACCACATCTTAAGGATAAGAGCAGCTCCGAGGCTTTAAAAGTGCGACACTTCTTAGATTAAATGAACCGACAATGGGATGCTACCATTATGCCTTCTGAACAGGATGATAACGGTGAGCTTGACGAAGCTTTTCAGCGATATAGTAAACGTCTGAAAAAGAAAGCGTCGGAGAGTGAACCAATCAAGGATGCTGGACTGCGTACTCGGCTTGAAGCCATTAATGATCACGCCCCTTCAAAAACGCCGTTATTTTCCGATGCAGATTCGCGTCTCCAGCAATTAAAGGAAGAGTTCCACATCGAGGTGCAAATACCTCAAACACTCCCTGAACAGATTGTGCATTTACTTGCCAAAGAACGGAGGAGTGGAACCCAAGCTGGAACAATGTCGGCTGCTGATCTGTATTCCCGAATACACGAAACCGATCGTTTCAATCAGCTTTCCAATAAGGAATTTCAAAAGACCCTCAAACAACTTGAAAAAGACGAAATGGTGCAGATTAGCGAAATTCAAGGGACGTTATTGGTTCGGATGCATGATGAGTTCCTCAGTGAAGATGCCGCAACAATTCTCGATATTGCAGCGAGGAAAGGAGGCAAGGTTACCTTGGAACAAATTATGCTCACGACACAATGGTCACAAGCACGGGTAACAATAGCCTTGAACTCGCTGATGGCGAAAAAAATGGTG
>JAEOSA010000069.1 GCA_016840595.1 Candidatus Hermodarchaeota archaeon
AATCATCTAGAATCCGTACTGTTCCAGACCGATGTTCTTTCACATCCAAAATGCGAGGTGGTCGTCGACCTGTTCCAGCTGGTTCAGAATCGAGAATTCGGACACGTCCTTTCAATGGGGTCGTAAAAGCGCTAGTCTGATGACGGTCTTCCCACAGACGGTCCAGAGTCTTCACAATACTCTCTGTATCTTGTTCATACCAGCCCATAGCTGCGGCATTCAGACCTCGGTCCGATTGGAATTGAGATGGTGGTTCCACGCGGTCTGGTTTCAATAGCACAAAGAATGGTAGGTCCTCTAAAATGCGGTCTAATTCCCCGCGAACTGAATAACAAGCATGTCCCGTGCCGCTCGCTGATAGTCGGGGATGAAAGAGTGGTAATTCTGCTGCAGGTCGAATCGTACCAATATTTTGGGGATACTCCCGGGGAAGATCGAACACAAACCGATGCTCATACCGGATGGCTCGTGTGCTCGTTAACGAGTCAGGCTCCCTTACAAATCCAGGGAGGTTTCGCATAATAAACCGAACTCGTTTGTATGCACCATCCCGATATCGGCTGATAATGGCTACAGTGAAATCTGCATTAGACCATGTGGTGTCCTCCCGAATTGGTGGATCCGGTTGCCAACCCCTTCGACCGTACAGATTACTCATTGTATCAAAGAACGTGTGAATTTGCGTTTCGACTCGAGCGTTGAACAACTCCGTTGAGAATACTGGACGCGACATGGCAAGCTTCCCCCAATCCTTTGATTAGCAAGGAGTAAGAATTCTCTCTTTAGAACGAGAACCCTACTTCCGGTACGACATCTAAGAGGAAGAACTCATCATCAGTGATTTTAGGTTCCAATTCTCCAAAGGTGGCACCGGGGCTTAATCGGGTGGGTTCTGGGGCTTTTCGAATTAGAACGAATTCTGGACGCTGATCTCCAATCTTGGCTTTCGCCCAATCATCAACACTCACACCTTCATCCCGCGCTTGAGTTACAAGGGTGCGAATCACTTCTTCAACGCGGGTTTCTTCATCAATACCAATTCGAAATTCCTTCTGGCGTGGCTCAACATCCACAATGATTGAGCGCCAAAAACCTTCTTCACTGCTCATGACAAATCACCTATCTGGGGAGGCGCGTAGCACACACTTTAACTTTTCTCGATGCTAACTCGCCTTCTCGACCTTGTTTAATCAAGGTTGGAAATATGTCGGTGTAAAAAGATGCAGAAGTGGCGCCCTGTCCTCCGATTAAGTGAAAGTTTAAGAGTCATGGTCTAGTTTGAGTTAGTGAATAACGTCACCGAATGAAAAACGCGTGGGAGATAGGTAGACGTATGACCACTAGGCAAGAGCTATCGCCTTCAATTCCACCATTGGCATTTCGAAGCATCCGCCTAGTGAACTTTGTCATTCACCGCGATACAACCGTTCGTTTAGATGCCTCTCCAATTGTTTTGATAACGGGTTCAAATGGAAGTGGTAAAACCCTCATTCTCGATGCTTTGCTCTATGCTATTGGTGTAGAATCTCGACGGGTCCAGCGACAACGGAACGCGGCTTTCATTGGGCGTTTTGAAAAGTATGCCGAAGTTATTTTAGAACTGAATAATTATCAATTGAATGGAAGACGAATACTCACTAGTCCTGATCCTGCATTGGCGAAAATCCTTGACCGGGACGTAGTATCGATTCGTCTGCGAATTCATCCTAGTAACCGAATTTCTTACTGGCTTAATGGACAACGATCCCTTAATGGTTCTCAAATCACGCGTACTGATATTCGGAAACTCTTTCAAGCTGCTGGATTATTCGGGGATTCTCCACTATCAATCACTGAAGCCGAAACCCTCGACCATTTTGCTTCCCAATCACCAAAACGAAAATTTGAGACGCTCCTCAATGAAACAGGTTTAAGGAATTGGATGGAAAAACTTGAGGAAGCACGACTCCTAGTTCTACAAGCCAAGGCAAATGTTAAGCCCTTGGAGTATCGAATACGACACGAGGAACAACGATTACAACTGTTGAAAACTGCATATGAAGCGTTTCTTCAAAAACAAAAACTGCAAGAGCGACTGCAGGTTCTCGATAATGAGGCTGCTTGGGCAGAAGTAGCCTATCGAGAAGAATTAGCCGAACAGCTCCAAACCCAAATATCAAATCAGGAGGCGCTTTTAGCCACAGAAAATACGAATCTGGCTAGGCTCGATGACCGACGAGCTGAACTTATTTCTAAATATGAACGTGTACGAGAAAAGAAAGAAAAGCTGCAAGGAAAGCTGGAGTCAGTTCGGGATCAGCAGATGCAGGCTAGAGGTCGCCGTCAAGGATTTGATAATGAATTAAACACAGTTAATGCCCAGATTCAACGCTATTCAAAATCTAAGCGCCCACGGACAAAGAAAACCAAAGAATCTGTGTTACAACAAGAGCTAACCAGCTTTGCGAATGAACGTGATCAGCTAGATGAACAACTGGCTAGCCTTCGACAGGATATTACAGCAACCGAGGAAGAATTGTTTACCCAACCACAACGTTATCCCCGGTATGAAGAAACCATTCTACGTGCTTGCCAGCGGTTCCGCGAAGGGCTTGATCAACGCGTACTCTCCGATTCTGTGATAGGTCCCATTTTCACACTTATTGGTATGAAACCAGAACATGCTCATCACGAAACCGCAGTAAAACTCGCTATAGGCCGATACAATTATGCCTTCATTGCTCTGAACCGTGAAGCTTTCAGCGAGGCAAAAACCCTTTTTGACCAACTTTGGCCTCAAGAAAAACCAAACCTAGTAGTTGCTCGAACCAATCCAACAACAGCGATAAATCGTAATCGACCCGAAGTGTCTCCTCCAGTGTTCGGATGGGCAGCAGATCTCATAGAAGGCGACACCTATGCAGTGAGTTTTCTGAGTCGCGTCATCAACACCGCTGTCGCAGAAGAGTCTGCAGATCCAAACTCCCTAGTAGATGCCACACAACAACTCAATGGCAACATCATCACCAGTGAAGGATCCAGTTTTTACCTCCGCATCGGCGCCTTTGCCCGACCCCCCCGCCCCGTCACCATCAACCTAGGTACCCCACTTCGCGAGTTGGGATTAATCCAGGACACGGCAAAAATCCGACAACTCCTTCGGGAACTCCGCGAAGAAGAAGCACGATTAATGCGCGATCGGATGCGGGCCAACTCGGAAATCAGTCAACTCCGAGTGCAACTCCAAGATTTACGGCACGGACAAACTGCTACACTTACTGACATGGAGAAAACCACACTTGTCTCAGATTTAGAACTCCGTGCGGCTGAATTACAGCAACAAATCTTGGAACTAGATAATCAAAGTGATGCATGGGGTCAAGATTATCAAAACCAATCAGCTGAGCTCTCCCCACTCAATTCCCGATTACAAAAAATCGAGGGGCAACTCCAAAATCTAGATGCTCGTCGGACTCGTCGTTCGGCGATAATAGACCAAATCACCCAAGAACTCCGTCAGCGCGAAGATGAATTCAAACACATAATGAATCAAGCAAAAGAATTTCGAAAAACAGCAAAATCGTTGGGAGAACGACCTCAGGAAGTCCGCACGCCTTCCGTTGTTCGAGACGAGCAACTGCAAATTCAAGCGATGATAACCACAATCACCGCAACGGCGAAGGATCGCACGGCCTTTGAAGAGCAAGAAAAAGTTGTGTCGCAACTTCATGATTATCTCAAAGAACGTCAGCTTCATCTTGAAAACCTCATGACAGATGTTGAACGCCGTTTAACGGAATGGAGACACCAGCTAGAACGAACAGTCGAAATGCTCAATCTTCGAATGAATCAACTTCTTAGCCACTTCTTGAAACAAGTCAAACTCATAGTTCGTTTTCCTGATGAACCAAGCCGAGCGGAATTGCATCTTCAACTTGCGATTAATCGAAAGGGCGATTGGCGTACTTATCAAGAAATGTCAGGTGGTGAGCGAGTTCTTGCCACTCAGACCTTTATCCTTGCATTACATACACTCGCAAAGAGTCCCCTCCATGTCATTGATGAATTCACACAACGTCTGGATGAGGCCAGTCGGGCAGCTGTCCTTAGCGTTGTGCAACGAACTCTAACCCTTAGTAGTGAAGACACACTCATTCCACCGCAGTTTCTCTTGATGGCGCCTTCGACCGTGGGGCTCCAAATCCCCGAGACCATGCATCACATAGTGCTTCTGAAAGGGGAGGTGAAATCCTAATGCTATCAAATGAAACCTCCACCTATCTTCGTGCATTCCCTCGCCGGAAAGCTTGGTATGAAACTTTCCAACATAATTACAAACGTAACCGATTAACACCCTTTGGAACTAAACGAATTACCATCACGTTGTGGAATCTTACCAAGAAATACGAAGGGGCTTTGAAGCAAAAGGATATCATTCCTGTGAAAGAAGCTGAGATTGATCGGGAAGAAGTAGCCGATGCATATCGAGTCCTAGAAACCCCCTGGGAACGGAATCTTGACGGTCGATTTTACCATACCCTCGCCATCATGCAACACCACCGTGATTCTCATCTAGCAGCACCTGAACTAGCCCCAGAAGAATGGATTATCCACTTCGCAGAGGAAGTCAAACGGCGAGCTACACCTCTAATGTTTTTAGTGAACCGTGAACGTTCAGTTCCATCCTTCTCCCTTCCCAATACTGATGACCCAGTAACAATGTCAGAAGCACCCACTCGTGATGATCAACACGCGATGAAGCAACATCAGGTTCCCTTTTCAGAGGTATCAATCGAATCACTTGATACACTGAGAAACACGCTTCATATGCGGCTTCAAGGAAAGCGGTTCAAATACTCTGAATTATCGGATTACTTGACAAATTGGGAATTGGACCTTCTTAGCCAAATGATTCGTGATAATTCAATTCCTGCACTCTTCGACAAAACCTCTGTAAAATTTCTATCAACACACAAAGAACCCTCAGCTAATGCGATTTTTGCCGCTGTTGCCATTGAAACGAAAAAATACGTGGAGGTACGTCGTCGATGACAACAGACCCTAATACTCCTGATGACGTGCCTAGCCCTCCAGATGTCAAGGAAGAGGAGGAATTTGAACAACGGCATCTTCTTGGTCAACTCTTTGCTGCTCTCACAGCACGATATCGAAACGAAGAAGGACAGTTGAATATCGGGGTCAAACGGCAAGACTTGCAAGATGCTCTCCATATCAACAAGACCGGACTAACAAGGCTCCTTGATTTACTCCGCCAAGAAATCGCACCGTTAGGTCTGGAACTCGTCGAATATCGACTCGGTCGTGATACCCTGTACTGTATTCGAACCCTCTATGGAGTACCGGGAGAACTCTCAGATCCCGAATACGCTGTCTTAGGTGTCATCATTGCCACGATTGAACGAGCTAGTTCAACCAGACGCCCTCGACGAATCGCCACCAAAGATATTGAAACTGTGCTTGTTGCCCGCGGTCGACTCTCTCGCTATCAATTAGACCGGATTCTTCGTCGACTTGTTGAATTGGGGTACATCACACGCACAGCTCGACGAATCACCTATGGACCCCGACTGGAATTAGAATTTGATGCTGAACGACGCGAAGCGATTGCGAATGCATCGACTATCTATCTTGCCGGTGCCACAGCAGCTCAGGAAGGTGAAAAACCATGAAGTTAGACCTCTCCACTGTGGGCATTACTTGTATGGCCTGTGGGTCCCGAACCACGTTAGAGCAGGCTATTCACGACGGGTGGCATCAATGTGTTCGGTGTCAATTTTTCGTTGACCCTCAATGTCTTGAAATTGTCCACTCAACCATGGGTGGTGTCTGCCCCTCATTTAGCCAAGGCGTTCCTCGCCATACTCTGCAACCCACCGATATTCCCTCTGAGCAGATCCTCATCTTCGTCAAAGATCAATACCAAAAAGGACGAGTAGGGGCTTTAATTGATAATCTGTTCTATTCGAAACCGTCTCCGCTTTTGCGCCCCCAACACGATTCACAGATTCATATGTCCTCGGAAGAACCCCTTACCCGTGAAGAAATCTGGCAACGATTTGGCCTCGTCTTAGTCCGACGAACGCAAGGGAAATGGGTGACCTGGGAAAAAGTAGGAAACACCTAAGTTCCTCTTAAAGGTCCAATTCCTGAAGGATTGTATCTACCAGTTTACGGGCTGTTTCTTTCGTAGTATTCGATTCAGTACTCGGTTGATCTTGAATATCCTCAGGTAGTAATGGTAACCCTGCCAGTCTCCGAATTATGCTCGAAATCACATGCTGCGCCACGAACACCTCAGAACCCCCTGATAAAAGAACCACAAGCCGTCCTGAACACACTTCAGCTGCTGCCTGAATTAAAATATCTGTCATAGCAGGAAATGCCCGAAGCGACAGATTGAATCCCCCATAATCCTGCGCATGGGCATCATGACCCATATTCCACAGAATCATTTGTGCTCGACTTCGACGAGCCAATGGAGGAACCAACCGACGAACCGCTTCAACAAAGGATTCATCTCCACTACTACTCGGAAAAGGCACATCCACATGTCGATCAGTTGTGACATCCACTCGCTCACGGAAACTCGCCTCAAAATTCAAATGAAAGACACCCTCATCATCACCCAACGTGTCTCGAGTACCATCACCAGGATGAGGATCAGTATCCACAATGAAAAATTGCTTCACATCATGAACTTGTTGAAGATGCCGAACTAACAGGGCTGAATTATTATAATAACAAAAACCCCAGAATGAATCACGACTCGCATGATGCCCAGCACAGCCAGTGAATGCAAAAGCATTAGCTGCTTCACCAAGCCAGACAGCCTCTCCTGCCCTAACAGCTGCACCCCCCGACACTCTAGATGCTGGATCATATCCTGTTCCTTTCACTCGTGCAATATGGCCCTTGGTATGTACAGATAAAATCAAGTCTTCAGGGATGTCTAAGGCTTTTTCTACTATAACTTGAGGTGGGTCAAGAGTTCCGGTTTCTCGAAGATACTCAAATGCGGGTTGTACTCGCCCTGCAAGGACAGGATATCCTTCTAATGCCATAAGCGGATGATAAAGAACAAGCGTTTGTTTCTTCTCCATCATGAATCAGCTTTTTCAAGGTACTATCAATTGAATCTAAATATATTGCCGCGGTATTCCAAGTTGAATACGAATTTTATCAGCAATAATATTTGGAGTCAATTCATAAACAGGTTCACTCACCCGTAAATAATAGGTAAGCACCCCATTTGACGCAATATAGTAATATCCTCTAGGTTCAGTTTTCCATCTGCTTTTGATAATACCATGAATGACAGTTAATTCTTCTTCAGCCACAACTTCTTGGAACTGTTGAGAATCGAGACGGACCATTATTTGACCACTAACCAAGACATATCTTACTTCTAATTGTTTTTTCAATTTCCTCAACCCTACGCCTGTATCGAAACTGCAAGCTTATAATCCTTGATAGTTATTTCAAATCAATCTACAAGAAAAGGATATAACCATCAGAATAATTGTACTGATTCTACCAGGAAGGGATATCATGGAAATCCGGAAAATCACAGCAAAGGACCGCAAGGCCTTGATGGATCTATACCGATACGCCTACACTGAATGGTCAGACCAGGAAGTAAAGGATGAAGAGCTTGAAGAAATCCTTACTCATGAAACCCTTGGCTTATTCGAAAATGGTCGGTTAGTCTCATCTATGCGAATCCATGAATTTCAACAATCAGTGCGAGGAGTGCTCAAGGATTGTGGTGGTATCGCAGGCGTGGCCAGTTATCCGGAAGCACGTCATAAAGGCTATGTACGGCAACTCATGCTCGCCGGATTCAAAGAAATGTATGAGCAAGGACAATCCGTCAGCATGCTTGACCCCTTTAAACCAAGTTTCTATGCTAAATTTGGGTATGCAACAGCTAACGCTCCCTATCTCGTCAAAGCTCCTATAAAACATCTCAAGCATACAGGGAGAGAAAATCCGAATTCAGATTGGAGCTATGAACGGTTACGTGCGGTTGACGCAAAAGATACTCTCTTGGAATTTATCCGAGAAATTGGTATAACCCAGTATCATGGATTCATAATTTTCAAATCTATTCCCGACGGAATGTGGAAACGCAGGGTCAAGGACAGCATTGTTATCTTTGTGAAATACAAAGGAGTGATTCAAGCGGCAAGCCGCTATCGAATCAAAGGCGAACGAAGAGAAGGTCGTTGGGTATCAGAACTAACGGTAATAGACATATTATGGCGAACCCGAGAAGCAAGAATGAAGCTTTTTGACTTCTTTGCCACTCATCAGGATCAAATCAATGATATTCTCATTCATGCTCCGTTTGAAACGAGAGTAGAACATTGGTTTGAAGACGCCAGATTGACCATAGAACGGAAAGCCCCCTGGATGGTTCGGGTAATCGATGTTAGAAAAGCCGTTGAAAATCTTCCTGCAACAGGTGAGGATATGGTGACGCTAGAAATCTCTGATCCCGATTGTGCTTGGAACAATGGTATATTCACAATTCAATCAGAGAAAAACTGTCTTCACATGAATAAGAGTTCCGGCAAACCAGTTGTGAAGCTTTCTATCAAGGCGTTTTCTTCTCTAGTCTATGGTACTCTTTCTGTGGAGGAATTAGAGTTTCAAGGGGAAAGTACTATCACTGAAGGTTGGGCTAGACACACGCTTCAACGCTGGTTCCCTCTCCTTCCCCTCTACAACGTTGTGTACTTTTAGATTCGTGTTCAGATGCGAGGCTTTTTAGGGAGAACTTCCTCTGAGTAGACTCCCCAAAATCATGAGCCTATCTGTCCGGTGAAATCTATGAGTTTCGAGCTTCCCTTTGACAAAATTCAAGCCGCAATTCAAGAGAACCTTGACATTGAAGTAGATGAAGCCACACGCACCATCAAACTCGAATTCAAGGGCAGTATCTACGAAGAAATTCCCTTTCAAGATATACTGGAAGACGAAGAGGGCTTGAAACGCATGTCCAAGAACCTCTTAGACGAAGAAATCAATTACACCTCTGAACCTCTTCCTGATGGAAAAGGCGTACTATTACATTTTGAAACCGAAGAAGATTTCAAAAAAATGCACGAGTTCATCAACGGCATTGTCTATGGTGAATTGCTGAAAGACTT